>JAEEHY010000081.1 GCA_016281085.1 Lachnospiraceae bacterium | reverse complement strand
CAGTGGATGAAAAAGGCAATGAAATGCCCATAACCGAAGCGGCAACCGAGGCAGCGGCTTCCAAGTATGAGAAGCCTCTGAAGTTAAGGCTTTACATCATTTGTGCACTGGGAGCTGTAGCACTCATTCTTCTTATCATTGTTATTATTCTGGCAGTTAAGCTAAGTAATGCCGATTATGATGATGAGGATGATGAAGACGAGGATGAGGGATCCTTTGAAAAGCCTGCGCTGCCTGCGAGAAGAGAAGCGAATGCCCGCAGGGGAAGAGTCAACGTTTATGAAGAAGATGAAGATGACGAGGATGAGGATGAAGATGAAGATATAGATGACGAGGATGATGAAGACGATGAGGATGAAGATGAAGACGACAGGGATGAGGTTCACACGGTAAGACCGGATGCCCGTAATGCAAGAATTCCTTCATCACCTGTTCCCGAGAAACGCAGAGAAGCTTTAAGAAGCTATGAGGAGGATGATTCCGCTGATGTGCTTAAGCCGAGGGCAGGCAGGGAAAGAAAGAGAAAGAAGAATGAGCCTATTGAACAGGCATCTGCCATAGACTGGACTGAGATGCAGTCGGTTGTCAAGAATGCATCCAGTGATTCCAGAAGGCCTGTTGGCAATAATACAAGTGCTCTTCCTTCAAGATATCAGGTGGATGAGAAAATAAAAGAAAAGGCTGAAGTATCTGTGTCAGACATACATCAGGATGCAATGGCTTCGGTAAAGAGAACTGTTTCGGATATAAAGACATCGGGAGAAGCTGAGAAAGCCGGAACAGGCAGTGAGCAAAGACCTGAAAAGCCGGCTGTTCAAAAGGGTGCGGCAGCAACCGATGCGCAACGTGCTTCCAAGGCTGCCCCGGATGCAGGAGCCGCAACGGCCGGAGCAACGATATCGGCAGGAAGGATGGCGGCCGAACCTGTTAAGGCTACTCCGATCATTCCCGCAGCAATGCCGGGAAGGGGAGTACAGGGTGAGCCTGATAATACCGGAGGCAGACCTGTTACAATGCGTGAACAGATGAATGCCGAGAAGAACGGAAGACAGGCTGCGCAGAGCAATATGTACGAACCGGATGATTATGATGAGGATGAAGATGAAGAGGATGATGACGATGAGGGTGGTTTCAGCTTCTTCAGGAGAAATAAGCAGAAGGTTCCCAAGAAGGTTTCGCAGAGGGAGGCTAAGCGTATAGGCCGAGCAAACAACGGCAGACAGCAGCCCAATGCAGGATATGGTTATGACGGACAGATGGGTCAGGGTGGACCTTCCGGATATCCCGCTCAGGGTTATGATCAGGGATACGGCCAGGGTTATATGAATCAGGGTTATGACCAGGGTTATCAGGGCCAGGGATACGATCAGGGATACGGCCAGGGTTATATGGATCAGGGCTATGACCGGAATTACCAGGGCCAGGGATACGGCCGGGGATATGATCAGAGCTATGGCCAGGATTATGGTTACGGTCAGGATTATAAGAACCGGGGCTATGATCAGGGATACGGCCAGGGTTATATGGATCAGGGTTATGACCGGAATTACCAGGGCCAGGGTTATGATCAGGGTTATCCAGTACAGGGAGGTTATGATCAAGGCGCGATGCAATATCAGGAGTATCCTCAGCAGCAAATGTACAACACATCGGATTTTGATGAGGATTTCGAGTTTAACTTTATTGATGTTAATTGACAATAAAAGAGATAAATCCTTCAGAGCAGCGGCTTAAGCCGCTGCTCTTAGATGATAAAAAGGAGAAATAAATGGCAGTTCAATATACAGCTAAATCAAAAAAAGTACTGGACACCGCGGTTAAGCTTGCCAAAACGCAGAAACACGGCCATGTGGGAAGTGAACATCTGCTTCTTGCCTTTATGGAAGAGGGAAGCTCCGTGGCCTGTGAAGTACTTAAAAAAAATGAAGTTACCACAGAGAAGGTAAAGGAGCTGATCGATCAGCAGATCGCTCCGGAATGGGGTGAAGGAAGTGTGGCGGTCCTGGATAACGGCGGATACACTCCCAAATTCTCCGCGCTGCTTGATGATGCGTATGAAACCGCACTGTCCATGGGAGAGGAGAAGGTAGGAACCGAGCATCTTCTTATGGCTCTTATCAGGGATGCGGACAATCTTGCATTCAGGATACTTATTACCATTGGAGTTAATGTACAGAAGCTGTATGTGGATATCCTGATGGCGATCGGCGAAGACGTAAATAATTACAAGGAGAAAATCCAGAATATACGGCAGGGGCAGAGCCAGAGCCCACAGCTCCAAAAGATGCCGGGAAGTCAGATGCTCATTGACAAATACAGCAGGGATCTTACAGCCCTTGCAGCGGCAGATAAGCTTGATCCCGTTATAGGCAGGGAGACTGAGATACAGCGTATTATCCAGACACTCAGCAGAAGGATCAAGAACAATCCCTGTCTTGTAGGAGAGCCGGGTGTGGGAAAGACTGCCATTGTTGAAGGACTGGCCAGAAGGATAGTTGAGGGTGCCGTTCCGAAGACTGTACAGAATAAGCGTCTGCTGACACTTGATATGGCATCTATGGTCGCAGGTACCAAATATCGCGGTGAATTTGAGGAACGTATAAAGAAGGTTATAAATGAAGTTATCGAGAATAAAAATATAATTCTTTTTGTTGACGAACTTCATACTCTTATTGGCGCAGGAGGAGCTGAGGGTTCACTGGATGCGTCGAATATATTAAAGCCTTCTCTTTCGCGCGGTGAGGTTCAGCTGATCGGAGCAACGACACATGACGAATACAGGAAGTATATAGAAAAGGACGCTGCACTTGAGCGCAGGTTCCAGCCGATAAATGTAGAGGCTCCGTCACCGGAGGATTCTGTAGAGATACTCAGGGGAATACGTTCGGGGTATGAGAAGCATCACGGGGTTGTTATCACGGATGAGGCACTCGAGGCCTGTGTTAAGCTTTCCGACAGATATATAAACGACCGTTTCCTTCCGGATAAGGCTATCGATCTGATGGATGAATCGGCTGCCAAGCTGAGGATAACCTCGCTTAAGTCTCCGGCTGCACTTGAAGAACTCAAGGAACAGCTTAAGGAGATAGACAGACAGAAGGAGGAAGCACTGAAAAGTGATGATCTGGCTCTGTTCGGAGAATTAAAGAAGGAGCAGGTAAAGGTTGAGAAGGCCTTCGAGCGTAAACGCAAAAAATATATAGCAGGTACGGAGACGTCTGTAACGGTTACGCCCGATATAGTTGCCGATGTTGTGGCAGAATGGACAAAGATTCCGGTCACAAGACTGAAGGAGGGTGAGACCTCCAAGCTTAACAGGATGGAGAAGACACTTAAACAGCGTGTGATAGGACAGGATGAGGCTGTGTCGGCAGTGTCGAGAGCTATTAAGAGAGGAAGGGTAGGACTTAAGGAAAAAAACAGGCCTATAGGTTCGTTCCTGTTCCTCGGACCCACAGGTGTAGGTAAGACGGAGCTGTGCAAGGCTCTGACAGAGGTTTTGTTCGGTACCGAGAATGCCATGATCAGGGT
>JAEEHY010000080.1 GCA_016281085.1 Lachnospiraceae bacterium | reverse complement strand
CGGATCCAAAAAGCTCGTCAAAAGAAAGGAGTTTGAACAATTTCTGGCGGGGCGGATGGAAATATGACCGAAGGCAGATATAAGCGCGGCTATGTACGCGATTTTATGCGTGAATTCGCCGGTGGGTGATTGAAAAAATGCATCTGTTATGGTAAAATAAGCTGTTTGTATTGGGCTCTTTTCTAAATTCTCTCTTTTTAGAAAGGAGTACAGCGAAATGGGCAAGAATTTAAAGGGCAAAGAGCTGGGGGCAGGAATCTCCCAGAGAAAGGATGGTAGATACTCAGCGAGATTTGTTACATCTAGCGGGAAAAGAGTGGAAAAGTACGAGATGCTTAAGTTTGAAGAATACTCCATTAAGATGAAGTAAAGCAGGCTTTTGCAGATCAGAATGTCCATGAGAAACAACAGTTAGGACAATGGCGTAAATGGCGTAAGACTGTATGAGAACCTTATATAAGTCATTATAAGCCGATATAACTTGATGGCAGATGGCGTAAAAATGGCGTAAAACGCTGAGCCAAAGTCCGGAAATACTTGAAAATAAAGGAGATATGAAAAAATATGAAACTAGGAATCGTCGGCTTACCGAATGTCGGTAAATCTACATTATTTAATTCGTTAACAAAAGCGGGAGCTGAATCGGCCAACTATCCGTTCTGTACCATAGATCCAAATGTGGGAGTGGTAGCGGTTCCGGACGAGAGGATAAAGCTGCTTGGCGATCTGTATCATACGAAGAAGGTGACCCCTGCGGTTATAGAGTTCGTTGATATAGCGGGGCTTGTTAAGGGAGCCAGCAAGGGCGAAGGTCTTGGTAATCAGTTTCTTGCAAACATACGTGAGTGTGATGCGATAGTACATGTAGTGCGATGCTTTGATGATTCCAATGTGGTTCATGTTGAGGGAAGCATTTCGCCTGTAAGAGATATAGAGACTATAAATCTGGAGCTGATCTTCGCAGACCTTGAAGTGCTTGAAAGAAGATATGCCAAAGTAGCCAAGGCTGCAAGGATGGACAAGAACCAGGCGAAGGAAGAGGTGATGCTCGTTCAGCTGAAACAGCACCTTGAAGACGGGAAGAGGGCAATAAGCTTCGAGGTTCCCGATGACGAAGATCTTCAGAAGGCATTCAGGGAATACAATCTTCTGACAGCCAAGCCGGTCATATATGCGGCGAACGTCGGTGAGGATGATCTTGCAGATGACGGGGCGGGTAACCAGTATGTGGAAAAAGTCAGAAACCTTGCGAAGGAAGAAGGGAGCGAAGTATTTGTTATATGTGCGCAGATAGAGCAGGAGATAGCTGAACTCGATGATGATGAAAAGGCCATGTTCCTTGAAGACCTCGGACTGAAGGAGTCGGGTCTTGAGAAGCTGATCGCGGCAAGCTACAGGCTTCTTGGTCTTATGAGCTTCCTGACTGCCGGAGAAGATGAGTGCCGTGCATGGACTATTAAGATAGGAACAAAGGCTCCTCAGGCAGCAGGCAAGATCCATACGGATTTCGAAAGGGGCTTCATTAAGGCTGAGGTTGTTAATTACAAGGATCTGCTTGAACAGGGAAGCCTGGCCGCGGCAAGAGAAAAGGGGCTTGTCGGCATGGAGGGCAAGGATTACGTGGTACAGGACGGAGACGTTATACTGTTCAGGTTTAACGTATAATTGTAAAAAAAAATATAAATAAAATAAAAAAAGAGTGTCAAACCAAGATGTGGTGGATTTGACACTCTTTTTTGTGTTCCTGACCACAAGATGTTGTGTTGCATATATCCCCCACTTCCCCCCACACGCCGTATTTTCGGCATTTTTAAGGGATTTTGGGGGTTGATTTTTTGTATCTGAAAGGGTATTATTTACACATAAGTGGTGAAAAGTGGTAGGAAGTGGTAGAAAGTAGAGAGTAACCTGTTATGTTCATGGGGCAGTACAACCACACAATCGATGCAAAGGGGCGTCTGATCGTTCCGGCTAAATATCGCGAACAGCTTGGGGAGGCTTTCGTGATCACTAACGGAAATGATGGTTGTCTTAACATCTACACCGAGGAGGCCTGGGAAGCCGTTCTCGAGAAGCTGCAGCTCCTGCCCAACAGCAGGGATAAGAGAGTATTGACACGTAAGCTTGTTTCACAGGCCAATACGGTAGAGGTGGACAAGCAGGGAAGGATACTTATCCCGCCGACATTGAGAGACCACGCAGGACTTACCAAGGATGTCATATTTGCAGGCGCTAACGAGAAGATAGAAGTCTGGGATAAGGACAAATGGGATGAAGTTAATGCAGTGGACGATTATGACGACATCGCTGAACGTTTGGCGGATCTTGGCTTGAGTATCTGAGAATCCGGGGACAAGGGATTCTGTAAATTTAAGGAGGAGGGAACCTTGAATTTTGAACACAGGCCGGTATTGCTTAACGAAACCATCGATAATCTTTGTATCAAGCCAGGAGGGACCTACGTGGATGGCACGTTGGGTGGCGGAGGACATGCTTACGAGGTTGTGCGGCGATTATCACCACAGGGGAGATTTATAGGTATAGACCAGGATGCCGACGCTATCCGCGCGGCGGGAGAGAAATTAGCGGATTACAGCAATGTTACTCTGATAAGAAGTAACTATTGCAACATCAGGGAAGAGCTCATGGGGAACCACGTCACGGGCGTGGATGGGATCGTACTTGATCTGGGAGTATCTTCATATCAGCTGGATACGCCCGCGAGGGGATTTTCTTACAAATATGATTCACCGCTTGATATGCGGATGGATCAACGCTCTGACATGACAGCGGGGGACATAGTAAACGGCTATTCACAGGAAGAGCTTTACCGTGTGATAAGGGACTACGGTGAGGAACGTTTTGCGAAGAAAATAGCCGGGAATATTGTAGCTGCCAGGGAAGAGAAGGAAATCACATCAACCAGTGAACTGGCGGAAATCATCAAACAATCAATTCCCATGAAATTCAGAAAGACCATGGGACACCCTGCCAAACAGACCTTTCAGGCAATAAGGATAGAGCTCAATCGTGAGCTTGATGTACTTGAAGAAACACTTGACACGATGATAGAGCTTCTCAATCCGGGCGGCAGGTTATGTATTATCACATTTCATTCGCTCGAGGACAGGATAGTTAAGAACGGTTTTAAACGTAACGAAAACCCGTGCACCTGTCCGCCTGATTTTCCGGTATGTGTATGCGGAAAAGTCAGCATGGGGAGAGTGGTAACAAGGAAGCCTGTAATTCCAAGCGAAAAGGAAATGAATGATAATCCGCGCTCAAAAAGCGCAAAATTAAGAGTATTTGAAAAAAGAGGATAGGATGAATGGCGGGAAGCAATTACCGTATTAGAGAAATGAAAGCTGCAAGCAGGAGAAACAATGTAAGCAGCGAATATATTTATGGAAACACTGCAAGAGAATTAAGAGAACTGGACACGACTCAGGTGCCCGGAATTCATCTGAGTCACCAGACAAGGAGAAACAGGGATCGTGCCAAACATATGAGTCCCGCATACGTATTGTTCCTGACTCTGGCTATGGCTTTCACGGTTGTTATCTGCATACAATATCTTATGCTTCGATCTGATGTTACGAGCAAGATAAAGGAACTGGCAAAACTGGAGACACAGCTTAATGAGCTTCGGGCTGAAAATGACGATATGGAGAACCGTATCAAAGGGGCCGTTGATCTTGAGGAGGTCAAGTACAGGGCCATGAACGAGCTTGGAATGCAGTATGCCAATTCGGATCAGATAATAGCTTATGAATGTGAGGATACAGATTACGTCAGACAACTTATTGACATAGAGTG
>JAEEHY010000079.1 GCA_016281085.1 Lachnospiraceae bacterium | reverse complement strand
TCATCAAAAAAGATTATTTCAGGCTGCATTGCCAGAGCTCTTGCGATCGATACCCTCTGTTTCTGTCCTCCCGACAGGCTGTTTGGATAATCATCTGCCTTATCGGTAATGCCAAGCTTATTCAGAAGCTTGTATGCCCTGTCCTGTGCACCCTTTCTATCAGACGCGCCTGACAAAACCACAGGTTCCGTGATATTCCTAAGTACGGAATAATGAGGAAACAGATTAAAGTTCTGGAACACAAGTCCGAAGCTTTTTTTGATCTCCTTAAGCTCTCTTTTGTCGGCATAGTGCATTATACCGTCTTTTTCTTCCGCGGCGGTCCTTCCGTGATAAATAAGTGTTCCTCCATCCATTTTTTCAAGGAAGGTCGCACATCGAAGTGCCGTCGATTTACCGGAACCCGAAGGTCCTATTATCGATACGACCTCACCCTTTTTAACAGACAGCGAAATATCCTTCAGCACGGTTTTGCCATTAAACGATTTACGCAGGTTCCTTATTTCGAGAACATTGATATCATTCGTATCATTCGTATCAGCCATTTGCACACCCTCTAATAATAGTCAAGCTTCTTCTCTATCCGCTCCATCACAAAGGCAACAATGTAATTAAATACAAAATAGAACAGTCCGGCAGCCATAAGCGGTGTGACCGAAGCTTCTTTTGCCGCTATCTGTTTGGCTATTGTAAACATCTCCTCCTGTGCCAGTACAAAGGCAAGCGAAGTATCCTTAACAAGAGTTATGGTCTCATTGGTAATACTCGGCAGGACTATCTTAATGACCTGCGGCATGATTATCCTGAAAAAGGTCTGTACCTTACTGTATCCAAGTACATCGGCCGCTTCATACTGACCCTTGGGTATAGCCTCGATACCTCCTCTGTATATTTCCGCAAAATAAGCCGCATAATTTATTGAAAAAGCTATTATTATAGCCGGAAACCTGAATCCCTTAAGGTTAAATCCAAACAGATAAAAGGGTGAAAAATAGATCACTATAAGCTGAAGCATAAGCGGAGTTCCGCGCATTATGGCAATATAGAACTTCATAATACCGGACAATATCTTATTCTTTGACATTCTGCCCAATGCAACAAGCAGACCCAGAGGCAGGGAAAACAGAAGTGTAAGTAGAAATATCTCTATTGACACAAGCATTCCCTGCGTTAACTCTAGCATTACAGTACTAAAATTCATAAACCGAAACTCCCAAGAACTTATACTACTTTCCTATACAGATCGCATCCTCCATTCCGAAATCGGAATATTCCTTTGCTATCTTTAATACGGTTCCGTCATCTGCCATTTCAAGAAGCACCGCTTCCACCTCGTCCTTCAGCTCCGTATTCCCTTTAAGAAAGCCGATGCCGTACTGCTCCGAGGCAAGCTGTTCTTCAAGAATGGTATATCCTTCTCCCTTGTTCGCTATCTGATAGTTCGCTACTCCTATATCTATGGCAAGCGCATCTATTGCACCCGCTTCAAGATCCATAAAACCTGTATTGTAATCCGCATACTGAACCAGATCCTCAAATGTCGACGCAAGATCTGCAGCATCACCCTCGAGTGCGGCAAGAGCAGATGAATCCTTCTGCACGCCCACTGTTTTTCCTTCAAGGTCAGCCTTGGATTTGATATTTCCGTCATTCTTTACTACAAATACCTGTGAATTGTCAACATACGGAACAGACCATGTATATGCATCCTCGCGGCCCTGAATTGTGAAACCGTTCCATATACAGTCGATTGCTCCGGATGACAGCTCCATATCCTTGGCATCCCAGTCTATCGGCTGCTTCTTAAGCTCCCAGCCTTTCCTGTTGCATACCTCCTGCGCAAGCTCAAGATCAAATCCGACATATTCGCCGTTATCATCCATATAACCGTACGGCGGAAATTCAGCATCAAATCCTACGGTAAATGTTTTCCTGTCACCTTCAGCGGCAGCATCTGCTTCCGTCTTATCTGCAGCAGCCGTATCGGTTGAGGCAGGCTCAGAAGCTGCCTGGCCCTGTGCAGGGGCTTTAGCACATCCTGCAAGCATCATCAGTGCCGTTGCTGTGATCAGTGTTACCAAAGTTGTTTTTTTCATAATATACCTCCATCTCTTCTGCTATTAATCACACGGTTCCCAGTCACCCTTATACTCATCATAATAACTGGCCATTGCATTGTTTTCATCATACCGGTACATAAGGGCGGTATCTTCATCATAGAGGTATAGGGTATCACCATCCTCAAGATACCATACCTTTTCACTCTTACTGTATTTCCAGTCACCCTCTATATACTCATATTTGAAATTCTTTGATCTGGGTGCAGTATCCTTCTCGTCAAGACCGATATATTCGGTTTCTTCTTCCTCCACCTCTGCTTTGGCGGTACGTCCTTCGGTGGTACGTCTGTTTTCCTGAATGTCTCCACCCGCTGTGTTAATTCCGGACTGCCCGGCATCGGTACGGTTATTATCGGGCTCTGCAGTCACAGCCGTATTGCCGTCTTTCCTGGCAGCAACAGGGTTGACATTTTCAGGGGATGAAACCTTGCCATCCGTATTCTTTATGATACCTACAGTTGATGCGGTATCACCGGCTGTTACATCAACGATATCATCAGCAGCTTCAACTTCCGCAGCACTGCCCGGATCATAGTAATTGTCTATTCCGTCTGATGTAACAAACCTTTCCAGCCAGTCGATATAATCAGGATCGAACTTACATCTTGAATATACCTTGTAAAGCTTATCATACAGCTCCTGATCGCCGTACGGAAGAGTCACAGACAATCCGGTCAGACCATCATTCTCTTCGGTATGTCCGCAATGTACTATAGCAGAATTAATCTCAGCGGTCAAATCCGTCGCTGATTTACTGTTGCTGTCAATACTGTTAACTATTGACAGAACATCACTTATATAATAATCATTTACCGAAATCCTTTTTCCGTTTTTATATTTTGCCCCTTTGAACCTTGTCAGGTTTTCATCTCCGATATAAAGGGTACTGTAATTCATCGCCAGAAGCTCATCCTCGTGCTCATACGCATATCTGATCCACTTGTCAAATACACTTCCGGTCTTTGTGGCATCAACATATACCATGGTTGTGCTTCTGCCTTCCGGGCTGTTCTCATTAGCGGATACTGTACTGTCTATCACACATTTTCCAAGCTCATCCGAAGCAATCCCGGGATTGTTTTCAAGCTCCCTCATCCATGCACTGTATTCCCATCCGAGGCTTGATTCGAAATCCTCAGACAGTATGGCGTTACTGCAGTAAGGTGCCAGTGCATTACATGTTTCGATATTGGCCATGATACAGCAGTCCATTCCGATAATAT
>JAEEHY010000078.1 GCA_016281085.1 Lachnospiraceae bacterium | reverse complement strand
GTATTCCATGTCACCGCCGCTGCCAAGAAGGTAAAGTGCACACTCATCCTCAATCGTGGCATTTATCGTAACCGTCCGCCCGTTAAGGTATGCTTCCGTATCGATCCCGGCCGAGGAAAACAGTTCATCAGGCTCCATGGTATGTTCTTTCCTGACGATCCAGTGAGCAATATCTTCTGTCGGCTTAGCTCCTCTTGTTATCATTGAGTGATAGATACTGTTATGAAGCTGCACCGCATCAGGATACGAACCCTCACCTGCCGTATTATCTGTATCCGATGATCCAAGGAGAATGCCGAACGGAAGCATATACTCAGGCCTGTACATCGTGTACTCTGTCTCATCACCCGACCTGTGATCTGTCGTTACCCGTGCACTTGTGACCGGTTCATACAGACATTCATCCATCGGAACAGAGCTTATCACCTTTCCGATGCCGAGCAACGCATCCGAGAATACCGTACCTCCGGCATCCAGAAGCCTGGTAAACTGAATTGTATACCCCCACGCAGCTGCACCGGTCTGTTCACCCGGCGCTATCATGTGAGTCCAATTGGAAAGCGCCGGCTGCATGAGAACCAGTCCATAGTTGGCATTCAGGCTCTCATCCGGATTCTTGATACGGGTCAGAAAATCGCTGTCAAGATCCAGCCTGTCCCTGAGTTCGTTACAGGTATAAATGAACTCACCGTCCTGCTCCGGTTCTTCAGCATATCCGGTTATAAAATCAGGCTTTCCAAACAGCAGAAATCCATAACACAGTATCTCAAGAGCCATGATACCCGCTGCCCATCCGTAGCGTTTACTCTCTTTCACATCCTGTTTATGTTCTTCTTTGTCACCGCTGCTGTTTCCTGTATTGCCCGTATTATCCTCATTGCTGTTTCCTATATTGCCTGTATTGTCACCGCTGCTGTTTCCCGCACTGCCCGCATCACCTTTTCCTATGTATGTTTCATTTCCTTCTCTTCGACTGTTTTTATTTGTGTTTCTTCCTATATAATGTGATATTTGTATGAGCTTTTGCGAATTAAGAAGAAAGAAATAGCAGATAAAGGCTACTAACATCATAAACGATGTTATATGAAAAACCCTGCGCAGCTGCATACCCGGATGGTTTCTCATAAAAGCAATAAATATCAAAAATCCGAGTATTGTAATGGCAAAGCTAAGATATACGTTACCTACATCCGATACCGCCTCTGTTTCTTCCGCATCAACCACCCGGTGAGAATGCATATCCTCCTCCCCGTACATTTTCCCCGCATATAAACACATAAGATATGCAAATACAAAATTGATGATAAATCCGTTTCTTATCGGGTACTGTACATATGATCCGAAATGCCAGATAAGGTTGATGCTCTCGAAGAACAGCTCAAGCACCATGATCAGAATCAAAGACAGTGTTGTAAACAGAAGCTTTTTGTCTTTTCTGTATCTGATCAAACCCGTGAGGATAACCGCTGCCGCAAACGACACTCCGAGAAGCGTCCACCATCTTGTTGTATAATCTCCCTTCACGCGGGAGATGATTTCGATATATCTTCCGAAAGCTCCATCTGCCTCTCCTTCGTTTCCGTTCTTAAAGCGGGCAGATGACAGCATCTGCGTAAGCTGGGGAACAAGTATAAATGCGGATGACATAAGGCTCAGAAGGGTTCCGGCCCCAAGATTCAGAAGATTCATATCCCTCGTGTCTTCCTTAAATATCGGACCGGTCACAAGCTTAAGCCCTGTATAAAGGAAGATAAAAATGAGTATCATAAATCCCAGATAATAGCTTGCTATAAGAGTAATTGCAAGCGTGATAACATATCCCTTGATCCTTCCTGTCTCAATCAACCTGTCATAGAAATACATTATAAGCGGAAACATCACGGCAATGTCCACCCATTGGTTTGTAATATAAAGAACCAGTACAAATCCGCAAAATGCATATCCGACAGATGCGGCAGCCTTAAAAAATAAAGGCGTGCTCTTATAGGTTCTGTGAAGATAGAAATACATCGTAAAACTCATGCACATAAGCTTGAGTCCGTTAAACACAGAAAGACTCTTTAGTAATGAATCACGTTTTATAAAAAGAAAGAACAGATTGAAGGGGGAAATATTGGAACATCCCGATGTGCTCATAGCCATGTTGACGCCAAGTGCCGTATACCAGTCATAGAAAAAGCTCTTGGTTCCGTGAAGCCAGTCATAGGTATGATAATAGAACGCCGCTATCTGCTGCGCCATATCATAATAATCTATGGTATTGTTTCCGAAGGGATATATGCCCTTTACCGCCAAAATGATGCTATAAAGCACCATTGTTATCAAAGACGGCAATATGTAATGCAATCTCTTTCGCACGTTCATCTGCCCGTTCATCCCACTGTAACAATCTCGTTCACTATATAACTAGCATTATAACATCTATTTTGTGTATGTAACATACCAAAAATAAAACGACTCCCTTCACACTTTAAGATGTATTTCTCAGAAAATAAGAGTAAAGTTGAGCTTCTAGCATAAAACAGAGGGCCGTTTTTTATATCGTTGTTATATATCGTCGTTATATATCTTTGTTATATTTCAACGTTATATATTGGCGTTATGTATTATTGTTATGCATCTTTGTTGTATATCAATGTTACGCATCATTGTTATTTATTGATGTTATATTTCTATGTTACGCATCATTGTTATTTATTGATGTTATATTTCTATGTTATGTATCAACGTTACATATCTATGTTATTTTTCTACGTGACATATCATTGCTACCCTACAATGATACGTACTATCGCAGCATATCGTCGTTATACATTTTCGGTAACTTCAGGACAGATAATGTCATAAGGCATACATCTCAAGCGGATCTACACTTCACTCCGGTCGGTGCTGAACAAATATCCTCCGGATGTTTAGTACTCTCGATAAGTGTTCTGCTCAAATACATATATTTGCAAAATATATGTGCTGTTCTGAATAGTTACCATATTCGTTGATATTGACGTTATATCAGATTGTATTTATCGTTAAATATCTTTGTTATGTATCTATGATATATATCTTTGTTTCCTATCAACGTTATATATCAGCGTTACAAAACGGCGATATATAACACTATTATATATCGCCGTTACGTATCAATGTTATCTATTAATTTATAAATAAATTATAAGGTTATAACCTTAGCGCTTTTTTGCCGCCGCTTTCCCACTCGGTTTAACAAGAACAAGGCACAACACAAGCGCCACTATATATAATGCAATTGTAAAATATAGAACGTTTTGATATCCAGTAGGATTCACTTCAATTCCATCATGCATAACCTTCTTTCCGGTATGTGTTACTATAAAATTCGCAACTTGATTTCCGGTAAGTCCTGCAAATGCCCAAGCTGAAAGTGTAATACCATGAATAGCAGAAATCGATCCCATTCCGTAATGGTCCGATAATAACGTAGGTACGTTTGAAAAACCTCCACCGTATCCAGCGTTTACAACAAAGATAAGTGCTAATACTAAGAACACAAGCAAACCATTGCCCTCTCCATTTTTAATTCCACCGGTTACCATCACCAATCCAGTAAATACAATAGAAAGAATAAATATCATTTTATATATCGTATTCCTATCCTTCATAGTATCAGCCCATGCCGAGAAACCAAGTCGTCCTCCAGCATTAAAGATTGCAGATATAGTTGAAATTATACCAACCGAAGCCGCAAGACCTATGCATTTTACTATCATTTTTTCCTGGGATATAAGAGCCAATCCACAAGTAATATTGATATAGAACATAACCCAGATACCAATATAGTTAGTAATTGGTTTTGTTTTAAGAACATCCATAATCTTGGGTTTCTCTTCATCATTCTGAGGTTCATGCCAATCCGCAGGTTTAGCAAGAAGAAGATGACCTACAAACATCATCACAAAATAAACAACTGACAAAATCATAAACATCTTCCATATACCATCATCACCAAGATTTTCAAGCATGCTCTGCATTATAGGACTTGCAATCGCCTTGGCTGCACCAAATCCTGCTACTGCAAGACCCGTCGCGAGTCCCTTTCTATCTTGGAACCAAAGCATAAGAGTTTTTACAGGAGATAGATAGCCAGTACCGAGTCCTATACCCATGATGAAACCATAACTTAGATATATACCTACAAGTGCTACGGGATTTCCTTGATGCGTTCCACCAAACTTTATAAATACACCAGTCAATAACATACCTACAGAAAAACAAATTGTTGCTATCAAAGATGACTTATGAATATCTTTTTCAACTATATTTCCCAAAAAAGCAGCAGACATACCCAGGAAAAAGATTGCAAAAGAAAAAGCCCACTCAGTTGCGCCTTTACTAAATCCTATATAATCCGCAATCTCTTGTGAAAAGATGGACCAGCAATAAACGGTACCTATACTACAATGAAGCAACAACGCAGGAATGGCAGCACGTACCCATTTATTAGCTTGCCATCCTCCTGATTTGGAATTTGAATCACTCATTTTGATACTTCCTTTCTTATTTACATGGTAATTTTTCATCCTGCCCTTTTATTTCGGCACCGGATGGAATCAAAAGCATCGAAAAATGCAAAGCATTTTGAACCTGTTATGAGCATTTCCCAACTAAATTAATATAACATTTTCCCGTAGTTTTAACAATAGTGTTTGTTAATAAATTAACAAATATCTCACTCTAACTTAAATCTTCCGACCTCAGCTCTCAATCCACTCGAAATCTCATTGCTTGCAGCTGCATCTTCGTCGATCCTGGACATATTATTGGACATTTCAACAGAACGTTCCGCCGTCCTGGTAACACCGTTTGCCGCATCTTCAACTGCCTGGTTGACGGCACCCGTCGCATCACGTATACGGTCGATGTTAACAAGTATCTGCTCAGATGCTCCCGCAACTCTTTCCATCATCTCATCGATCCGGTCTGCGGACTCATGATATTCTTCACTTGTTTTAACCAGATCCGCAAAGCCGCCAAGCGTCGTCTCATTTACAAAGCCAAGCAGATTTCGTGCCTCTGCGGCAAGCTCATTAACCGCCGATATAACCTCAGATGATACTGCCTGTATCTCTGACGCCGCAGATTGTGAATTGTTCGCCAGCTCACCAATCTCTGTAGCAACAACGGCAAAGCCTTTTCCGGCATCACCGGCGCGGGCAGCCTCAATCGAAGCATTAAGCGCAAGCAGATTAGTCTGGTTGGATATTGCTATTATATTTCCGGTAAGGTCATCTATACGGCTGACCGCCTTGGATCTCTCTATCTTATCCGAGACGGATGCGGCCATTCTCTGAACTCTCGCCCTGGCATCGTTTCGTTCCTTTTCGGCGTTTGCTCCGATCTCAGCCGCAGAGCCTTTGACCTCATGAGCAAAATCACGTCCGCCGTCTATTTCTTTCACTATATTATCAAAGGAGGTTGTTATCTCCGACATCAGATCATTAATTTCGTTAAGGGATGCTGCGGTTTCCTGCATGGTCGAGCTCATATCGGTCATCGTATCCGAGATTGATTTAGCATCGGAACGTGCGCCACGCACATTATCCGCAATACTTACCGAAGCCTGATTAAGCCTGTCAGACTCTGTATTTATCGAAAGGAGCAGCTTGCGTATGAATTCGATAAGCTTATTTACATTTTCACCTATAACCTCAAATTCATCACCCGAATTCAGTTCCACCTGTCTGGTAAGATCACCATCACCCTTGGTAAGTTCGACTATCTTATTATTCAACAGTGTAAATTGGGCGCTTAAAGTTCTGCTTAAGAAGAACAGAGCAACAATTCCCGCAACAAGTACAGCCGCGCACACCCCGATTATCGTTTTGAGTAGTCCGGATGCCTGCTTCTCTACCCACTCCATATTCACGTCAACACCAACCGCACCAGTCAGTACACCGTTTGAATATATAGGCGCATATGACGAGATATGCCTTCCCCAGTCATCGGTATACGGTTCGCTGCTGGATACTACCGAACCGGATAAGGAAGGTGTGGCCTCATCATCCTCAAACACATCACCGATAGCTGAGAAATCCGGGATCTGGGCGTCTATCGCATACTCCATGCCTCCGTTTGCGGAGCTTCTTATTGTATAAACATATTCAACACCCGTACTGTCCAGGAATGATGTCAGCATATTGCTGACTTTAAGGTAATCCTCAGTACTCTCCTCACCGGGCTGTACCGAAGCTACAATATCTCCATCGATCATCGCTGCCACGGCAGATGCTATTTTTTCCGTGTCACTCTTTATCTGATTCATCAGCATGGAATTACACTTGTTGTACGTTATAAACCCGAGTATTATATCAGAAATCAGAAACAATACCGCAACCCCGATAATAAGCTTGTTTGTGATGCTTATCTTCCTTACTTTCATCCCTATTCCTCCTCATATAATCGGTATTGCCCCCTCCTTTTCTCTGTCATAAGGGCTCCAACACTTCGTGGTGCCCCTCATGACCAAAGTCGGCGGCTGATCAATAATTCTTAGCTTCAACCTCGAAATAGCTCTGCGGATGGTTACATACAGGACATGTCTCGGGTGCATTGGTTCCCACAACGATATGACCGCAGTTGCGGCATTCCCAAACTTTTACTTCACTTTTTTCAAATACCTGTTTTGTTTCTACATTATTAAGAAGAGCGCGGTATCTTTCCTCATGATTTTTCTCGATCGCCGCAACTCCCCTGAACTTCTCTGCCAGTTCGTGGAAACCTTCCTCATCAGCTGTCTTGGCAAATTCTTCATACATATCGGTCCATTCATAGTTCTCACCGTCAGCAGCAGCTTTAAGATTATCGGCTGTCGATCCTATACCCTTCAGTTCTTTGAACCACATCTTGGCATGTTCCTTCTCATTTTCGGCAGTCTTCAAAAAGATCGAAGATATCTGCTCATACCCTTCCTTCTTGGCAACCGACGCAAAATAAGTGTACTTATTCCTTGCCTGTGATTCCCCCGCGAATGCTGCCATCAGATTCTTTTCGGTCTGTGTTCCTTCATATTGATTAGCCATGTCATACCCTCCTGTATTATAGATACTTTTTATCGATACCTGTCCGGCACTACCTGCTTTCGGTACTGTCGACACTGCTTCTTTCAAAAAATCGCTGAAAGATATAGTTAATTATACTTTACCCAAGGATGGTTAATCAAGCATAACAAAAGGAAAAACACTGTTTAAAAGCACCGCTGCTCATTACTCATTTGATCGTATTTTAAAACACAACTTTCCGAGTTCTTTGCACAGATATTCATAGCGGAGCTTCTTCTCTTCCTTCGCAAAATGTACTTCCCTGAACTGCTCGGGATTATCAGTGTAATCAAGCTTCTCTCCCTGAAACTGTTCGCTTGTAAGATCAAATACGCAGTCTCCCACAACATTATAGCAGTGGTAGCTGCCTCCTTCCCTTGGTATACCATACACCTTGCCACCAAATATATCCTGTACAAGAAAAGCCGTGATCGAGCACTGCCCGAGAGTCTTATTCTCTGTACTCCAGCCACCCCGCAATCTGGGTGCGCATGTATACTCGCACCATACCTTTGATAAGGCATCATACAGATCCCTCGGAGTATTTATTCCCGGATACTTATTTGATACCGCTTTTACATCAGCGGTCTCCCATCCGTAAAATTCGTAACTCATATTTTGCTTAGCTATTAAGAGCGAAAAATATCCGGCATTATCCGGTATTTCATCCTGACTCATATACAGCTTTTCCGTTTCCATACCACAATTCTCCACTGCCCGGACCTGCATCCCGGTCTTTTCAAGCAGATCCTTTATCTCCTTCATGTGACTGCCTGACTTCATCAATACATAATTCCCATCACCTGCGGAAAGCTCTTCTGTCCTGTGAACAGCCGGAATTATATGAAGCGGTTCATCCCATTCTGCCAACGAAATATTAAGCGAAGCGGCCGCGGCGCAAAAGGATGGCACTCCGCTGATCAGGCAAACCCGGTATCCGTCTGCCTCCAATATATGTTGCAGATAATTGAATGAACTGTAAATCGTCACATCTCCGAGTACCGGATATACAACATTTTTCCCCTGATCAAGATAGGATTCTATCAGCTTTGCACCCTCTTCGTGTGCTTTTTTCATAAGTTCCCGATCCTTCACCATAGGCATATTTATAGGAAGCAATTCTTTCCTGGCTATCTCGGGTACGGCTGCAGCAGCTGTTTTATATGCAACAGATTCCTGAGGTACCTGCCCCGGAAATGCTATAACATCACCTTCCCTAATTATCCGCACTGCCTTTAAAGTCATAAGTTCCGGATCTCCCGGTCCCACTCCGACTCCATATACAATTCCTCTCACTTATAAGTCCTCTCTACCCTGTCCATGTCTTCTTCCAGATTTTCCACGGTTTTTGTCATAACTCCTTTTTCAAATCGAAACGATCCAACAAGATTTTCAGTAGTCATATCCTTATAAGAACCGTAAAACGTCCTTTGTGTATCCACAAATTCTTTTACTTCTTCCATCATATCCCGATCCGTTAAAAACAATTGGATATAGCCGCTTGCGCAATCTACGGTTTCTGCTATTTTTTCCATACATTCATAGATCTGACTCGTTTCGGCTTGTCTTTCGTCTATATACAAATAGACCATAAATTCTTTCTTTTTATTATTTTCTATGAATTCTTTTACACCGGCATCCGGATCTTTCAGTGTTGTTTCTATATCTAACGGCACTGCATAGATAAAATGTCCGCACTCTGTGTCACTTATAGCCTTTTCCATCGCCTCTGTAACTTTCGCTGAAACTCGTCTGGCAACATAAAAGTCACGCATTTCATTTCCATCGAAATCTACGATCGCTTCAAACATCTGCCCCGGATGTGCTGTTGCGTATGCTTCTACACTAAAAGTTTTATACCGTACATTATCACCAAGATATTCCGTTACAACAAAAGTCTCTCCATATTTTTCATTCAGAAGTTTTACTGCCTTTTCCATTCTGGCATCTGTATCTATCTCTGAATGACTGCAGCCCGTATGCATCAAAGCCAGCATGATTATCATTATAATTAAAACACCTTTTCTTTGCACTAATACATCCTCTCTGTTCGGCTCATACGAATGAGCAGTCTCATCCGGAGCATCCGTCACTGTAATTCTCCCCGCCGGTTCATAAACCTGTACACTGCTAATCTCCGGCTTTTCAGATTATTTCTGATTACTCATCATTTCTTTTCGATATGGATTATCCATCCTCGCATTAAATCCATCCAGTAAATATTCTTTTGGTACATATTTTTCATAGTCAATATCCATAAAATAATTGCAGAATATCTGTTCCGCATATATAATACGGTGTTTTCCATCAGTTAGCGCATATACAAATCCATGGTATGCATCAGCGTTTATGGCAAGAAGTTCATATGTTTCCTCCGCCTGAACACTGTAATACCCGACATATTCGGTTGATGGATAAGCCCGCAATCTTTCAACTTCAGCTTTATAATCCGCATCCGGATATTCAATCGCAAGATATCCCAAATACTGCGCATCCCAAGGATTGTAGTAAACCATCTTATAATCAGACACCCTGGCATCATCGTCTATATTTTCAGGCCAGACACTTTCATCCATTCCCCATTTATACCATTTGTCATCTGCATTACGTGCCCCAAAAGACATTCTGTCGCCATAACCAGAGATATCATCATAAACTTCAATTCTGCTGCCACACCCGATCATCCCGGACATACATAAAATGAAAATCAGCAAAAAAACAATTCTACGCATATTGGCATTCCTTTTTTTTACTTTATTCTTTGCTTTTTATGATTACTGTACCCAAAGCAATAAATGTAATGGATATCAAAGTACATATGATTATATTGACAGGTGAGATAATTCCTATCAGTAGTACGATCATTGCCAAAACAAATAGTATCATTCATATAACTTTACTATTCTTCATCATTTTAAATCCTTTATGTTTACAAGATAATTCTATATTTACAAGATAATTCTTCTATCTATAATACATTCCAAATGCCTTATTTTGCAATAAATTCTTCATATCAACAGAACAAATTCTTCTTTCAGAACGTCCGCACCCTGTCATAATAAAAACTGTTCTATATACCTTTCCACCAATCCTGTATCCAGGGCATTATATGATGTCTCATGAAGTAGTAATAGATTTTTCCCGATAAGATATCCGTTTTTTTCGTATATATCTATTTTCTCAATATTATTCCTGTAGTATCTCTCTTGATCAAGCATACCAAGATGCTCTATTATTACCATCTCCAAAGTTGTTTTATTCAATGCAACAAAATCCGGTCTTTTCGTAACTACACCGCTTCCATTCTTTAGTTTCAAAGGATATTCGTATTTGTACGGAACACCATATCGAGCCAGAGTATCCGCTATTATGAGCTCTGACTTTGAACGGACACGTTCTCCATTCTGTGAATATAATGCTCCCGATACCTCTTCATCCCTGATCTCCCATATTTCATAAGGTTCGTTCAACCATCTTTTAATATACTCCTCCGCAGGCGGTACTATCGGATCTACCAACTGCTTTCTTGCAGGATGAAGTTTGTCATATACGTTTTCAGGTTCATACCATTCGCCTGACAGATCCTTCAATAAATGCTCCAGTTTAACTATCTTCGTCCGTACCGGCCGAATCAGTTTCTCACGATATTCTCTGTTTACCTCCTCTCTGACAAGATTCATCTGTGATTTGTTCAGATATCTATTACCCAAATAATATCGATAATAATTTCCTTTTTTGGCGCACCTAAGTCTTTCTTTTTCCCTATCTCCTCGTATACCGACTCTTTCCTTATCTCTGTCACCTTGATTGCTGCTTCTCACATTCTTTTCACTTTCATGGACAAGATACTGCTCAACTCGCCTTAGTCTTTCGATTTCTTCCATTAATTCCTTTTGAATTCTTTTGATATGC
>JAEEHY010000077.1 GCA_016281085.1 Lachnospiraceae bacterium | reverse complement strand
GCCGCAACACCGAGCATAACTATATTGAAAAATTTATTTGACCCGAACTGTCTTGCAACCTCATCCGCATCGACAAATACAGTCTCATACCTGTCCCTTATATATTCAGTCATCTTATCAGCACTGTAACCCGATTCCTTGAGAGCCTCTGTTACAGGCATCGTCGCTGTCGTATTTACGATCGCGGTACCGTCCTTTTTTAGGTACTTCAGATTTCTTACGGCTTCTGCCGGCTCAAAGCCCAACAGAATGTCGGCATTTCCATAGGGTATCAGCGGTGAAAAGGCTTCTTCACCTATCCTGACATGACTTACAACAGAACCTCCGCGCTGCGCCATGCCTATTGTTTCCGCCGAATGAACTCTGTGTCCCTCCTCCGAAAATGCTGCAGCTATGATCTTCGATGCAAGGACCGTACCCTGTCCTCCGACACCGCATATTATTATATCCTTATTCACGGTTTCCACCTCTTTAATGCTTCCGTCTTATTTCTGTACTTCACTTATCGCTCCGACCGGACATACCTGACTGCACAGACCGCAGCCCGTGCACTGGCTCCTGTCAATTGTTATGCATCCATCCTTAAGAGTGATCGCCGGACATCCTATCTCTCTTACGCATTTTTTACAGTTTATGCATTTATCCGGATCAACCGCACATTTTCCGGACGGCCTGCTTATCGCGATACATGGGGACTTAAAGATAACGGCCCTGACACCCTTTTCCTCCATGCATTCCTTTATTACTTCAATGCTCCTGTCAAGCTCGAACGGATCTACAGTCACTACCCTGCTAACTCCGATACCTTCAAGCACCTTTGCAATATCGATCTTATCAACCACATTTCCCATCATATTCCTGCCGGTTCCCGGATGCGGCTGATGTCCTGTCATGGCTGTAGTGGAATTGTCAAGCACACACAGTATGATATCCGCCTCATTGTAAACCGCGTTCACAACTCCGGTCATGCCCGAAGCAAAGAATGTCGAATCTCCGACAAATGCGAAGCTGACCGAATCCTTATGCATATGGTCAAAGCCCTGAGCCATGGTTATCCCCGCTCCCATGCACAGACAGGTGTCCACCATATCAAGAGGCATTGCATTCCCAAGTGTGTAGCAGCCTATATCCCCGCAGTAGAAGGCTTCCCTTCCCTTAGCTGCCTGCTTGACGGCATAAAATGATGCTCTGTGCGGACAACCCGCACACAATACGGGCGGTCTTACGGGAAGATCCGGCATATCAGACAGACAGGCCTGTGAACCGGTCACATCCATACCATATACTTTATTAAGTACTGATTTAATAATTTCAACACTCAGTTCCCCGTTGTGAGGAACACTGCCGTCCAGCTTACCATGTATATCAATATCAAGGTGCTTCCTTCCTGCAAGCTTAAGCAGCTGTTCCTCAACATAGGGACTCAGTTCCTCAAAACACAGCACCTCTTTAATTCCGTCAAGAGCCTCTTCAAGGAAATCCTCCGGAAACGGATAGGACACTGCCACCCGTATTAGCCTTATATCATCAATATCTTTAAGACACTCCTTAGCATAAGCATAGCTTATCCCCGATGCTGCCACTGCACGTACAGACCCTTTGCCTTCGACAGAATTGTAACGGTAATCTGACATATCCTTTCCGATCCGTACATTCCTTTCCTCGATCAGACCGTGATTCCTGTACGATAATCCGGGAAAGATCACCCATTTTTTTGAATCCTTTACGAAGCCTTCATACTTCTTTGCTTCATATCCCTCTTTTACATCAATTGCCGCATAAGCATGGCATACTCTTGTTGTCGGACGGAACAATACCGGGGTTTTGTATTTCTCCGAATACTCAAAGGCATCCTGTATCATATCGTAAGCTTCCTCGGGTGATGAGGGGTCAAATACAGGGATACGGCAGAAATCGGCAAATCTTCTTGTGTCCTGTTCAGTCTGGGATGATATGGGACCGGGATCATCGGCGCTGACTATAACCATTCCGCCCTTCACACCGACATATGCCAGTGACATAAGCGGATCGGATGCCACATTCAGCCCGACCTGTTTCATGGTGACAAGTGCCCTTGCCCCACTGTACGCAGCGGCAGCAGCCACCTCCATTGCCGCCTTCTCATTTACCGACCATTCAAGATGCAGCCCCTCATGCGGATATTTCGACAGGGTCTCGATTATCTCGGAAGACGGCGTACCCGGATACCCTGCAGCAAGATTAACTCCCGCAGCCAAAGCACCCAGTGCGATCGCTCCGTTTCCCATCACATATTCCTTCATTCCGTACCTACCTCTCAACTACTCAGAACAGGCTCAAAATACAATGTATTTTGAGCCTGTTAAACATATCCTTACCGATCATATACTCTGTACGTATAAAACCTAATCCCTTGCATCAAATACCCACGGATTTGCCATAAGATATTCGACTGTCTTAACAACCCCGTCCTCTATTGTTGCCTTGGGTGTCCATCCGAGTGAACGGACCTTCTTTGTATCAAGATAT
>JAEEHY010000076.1 GCA_016281085.1 Lachnospiraceae bacterium | reverse complement strand
TGGGCCGTGATGAATTCACTCAGGGTATATGAAGAGGATGAGGACAAGTATGTTTCATACATGAAAGAGATAAAGGTTTCAAAGCAGACGCTCAAGACAACGGTAAGGCTGTACAACAGAAACGAAGTCCCTATATGGTACACGATAATAATCCAGCCGCTTCAGGGGCTTAACAACAAGCCTGTACGTTATCTGGCAACCTTCCAGAATGTAGATGCCGAAATGCGTATCAAGATGGAAATGGAATACAGGGCAGACTATGATTCTGTAACCGGTTTACATAATGCAGAATCCTTCTATCAATTTGTGGAGAATTATGTCCATCTTCATGAAGATGAGAACATGGCAATCGTTTCGGTCGATATTGACAAGTTCCGCCTGATAAATGACCGTTACGGGATTGATATCGGTAATAAGTGTCTCAGCATTCTGGGTTCCTTGATAAAAGAGGTATTGCCCAAATCACTTGACGCATGCAGATATCAGGCCGATGTTTTTAACGTGATGATCACCTATGACAGTGAGTCACAGATACTTGATTTTATGACGCTTTTGAGCGATAAAGTGAGAAATAACGAGGATCTGCCCGTACAGATGTCCCTGCTGTACGGAATATATAAGATAGTGGATATCAATATTCCTGCAAGGCTTATGTGCGACAGGGCAAGAGCCGTCAAGAAACAGATGAAGGGAACCGCCATCAGTAATTATGCGGTATATGATGATGTTATACGCCTTAAGATGCGTGAACAGGCCGAGATTGAGAATGAGATGGAGCTTGCTCTTGAAAAAAGAGAATTTGAGATGTTTCTTCAGCCGCAGATCAATATCAGTACTGGGAAGATATGCGGAGCGGAGGCTCTTGTTAGGTGGAGGCATCCCATCAAGGGAATACTGGTTCCCGCGCATTTCCTGTCACTGTTTGAGGACAACGGATTTATAACAAAGCTTGATCTCTACATATGGGAGGAAGCGTGTAAGTATATAGTAAATCTTCAGGAGAGGGGCATAATGCTTCCGATATCAGTGAACGTATCAAGGCGTCATATAGGTCAGACGGATATAGTTAAGATACTTCCGGAGCTTGTAGGGAAATACGGTTTTGAGAGCCGGTATCTGGAAGTGGAAATAACGGAGAATCTGTTCATTGAAGATGTGGAAGAGCTGTTTGATGATATGGCCAGGCTTAAGAGTATGGGATTCAGGATACTGATGGATGACTTTGGTTCGGGCTATTCATCCCTTAATATGTTGAGGACCGCACCGGTTGATACGATGAAGATCGACAGATATTTCCTTGATGAGATCATGTCGACCGAACGCGGAAGGATAATAGTGGAATCTTCGGTCCGTATGGCTAAGGAGCTGGGACTTGAGGTTATAGCCGAAGGAGTGGAAACAAAGGAACAGCTGGATTTCCTTGCTTCCATAAACTGCGATATTGCGCAGGGATATTACTATTCAAGACCGATCCCTGTCGGAGAGTTTGAGGAATTTCTTAAAAACTACTTATAACCCCTTTACAAAACGGATAAATTATATTACTATATTTTTGCACATGAATCACACAACGTAACCGGACGCATATGCGCTCCGGTTGCATCTTTTTATTCCCGGAATTTGTAAAATCACAACTATAATATGGAGGACTGATGTTAAACAGTGTATTATCTTTCGGAATACGCGGGATTGAGGGTTTCTGCGTAAGAGTGGAGGCTGATATTTCCGACGGTATGCCCATGTTTGAGCTCGTGGGTTATCTGTCGGGTGAGGTGAGGGAGGCAAGGGAAAGGGTAAGGACGGCCCTTAAGAATTCGGGGTATGATTTTCCGGTGAAAAGGATCACGTTAAATCTTTCTCCGGGAAATATACGGAAACATGGGACGGGATACGATCTTCCCATGGCAGTGGCAATACTTGCTGCCATGGGTGAGATTAAGAATGACAGGCTTGCCGATACCATAATTCTGGGGGAACTTATGCTGAACTCGGACGTGAGTGCGATAAACGGTGTTCTCCCGATGGTCATAAAAGCAAGAAGTATGGGAATAAGGCGTTGTATTGTACCGTATGATAACGCTGCCGAGGGGGCGATGGCTGATGATGTCACGATAATAGGAGTCAGGAATTTGAAGGAGGCTGTTGAATATCTTAACGGTGAAGGCACATCCTTAGTATACACAGCGCAGCATTTCCCGAAAGATATTTCCTGTGGGACGGGAGACTGTGATCTTAAGTACGTGAAGGGACAGAGGGCTGCAAGGAGAGGGCTGGAGATAGCGGCCGGAGGAATGCACAATATGCTTATGATAGGGGCTCCCGGTGCCGGAAAATCAATGCTGGCCAAATGCATTCCGACTATACTGCCTCCGTTGGAAAAAGAGGAGGCACTGGAGGTATCCAGCATATATTCGGTCGCAGGCCTGCTTAAGAACAGCAGCAGTCTTATGAAGGAAAGGCCGTTTGTTACACCTCATCATACCGTCACGGATGTGGCAATGACGGGCGGAGGACTTCATCCGAGACCGGGCAGTATTTCCCTTTCGCACAGAGGTGTGCTGTTCCTTGATGAAATGGCGGAATTCTCAAGATACACTCTGGAGGTTCTGAGACAGCCGCTTGAAGACAGGAAGATAACTGTTACCAGGAATTACGGAACATATATATATCCTGCAGACTTCATGCTTGTTGGCACCATGAATCCATGTCCGTGCGGAGCGTATCCTAATCTGTCCAAATGTACCTGCACAGAGCCGCAAAGACGAAGGTATCTTAACAGGCTCAGCAGGCCGTTGCTTGACCGTATGGATATCTGTGTTGATGTGGAAGCTCTTGATTACGAGAGTATGATGGATGATTCGTTTGCCGAATCCTCCGACAGTGTCAGGAAGAGAGTGACGTCCGCGCATGAAATACAGAAAAATCGTTTTGAGGATACCGGAATTCTGTTCAATTCACAGATGGGTACGGATGATATAAGGAAGTACTGTGTGCTGAAGGATGATGTAAGGCTATGGTTTGCAGAGGCGCTGAAGAGCATGGATATATCGGCAAGATCGTATTCCCGTGTGCTGAAGGTGGCCAGGACTGTAGCGGATCTTGACGGTAAAGATGATATTGAAAAAAAACATTTGTGCGAAGCACTTCAGTTAAACAATTCGAATATTTTTGGTTGACATAACAGGATGGGGAATATGAAAAACGATTATAAACAGGATATAAAATATGACTACTGGTGGGCAGGTATGGAGAGGGCTTATCACGGCCGTATGAAGCAGATTGCGCAAGCTGCCGGATCCGCACGTCGCCTGTTTGAAATGGACAGGGAAAAACTTGTCCTGATAGATGGGATAAGTGAAAAATATGCTGATGACATAATAAGAAAAAGAAGAAAATGGGATATAGACAAAGAGTATGATAAGCTGCTCGAAACGGGTATTGATTTTATTCCTTTCTATGACGTGAGGTATCCAAAGAGACTTTCGGGTATCCCGGGGCATCCTTTTGCCCTTTTCCTTCTTGGAGAACTGCCTCCTGATGACAGGCTGTCGGTTGCTGTTATAGGTACAAGGAACTGTTCTCAGTACGGACGCATGATGGCCGCAAGATTTGGCAGCGATCTGGCCTCGTACGGCGTATCTGTTGTAAGCGGAATGGCTTACGGTATAGACGGTATCGGGCAGGAGGCTGCATTGAACGCAGGCGGAATGTCGTATGCTGTGCTCGGTTGCGGAGTGAACAGGTGCTATCCTGCATCCAACAAAAGACTGTATGAAAGGCTTAAGGAGCAGGGCGGCATTATTTCGGAATACGGCTTGCATACAGAACCGGCAGCTGCCCTGTTTCCTCCCAGAAACCGCATTATAAGCGCTCTTTCCGATGCTGTTCTGGTTGTTGAAGCCAGAGAGAAAAGCGGTACCATGATCACAGTGGATATGGCGCTGGAGCAGGGACGTGAAGTGTGTGTGGTGCCGGGGAGGATAACGGATCCTTTGAGTACGGGCTGTATTAGGCTGTGGAAACAGGGAGCAACTCCCGTTACCTGTGCGGAGGATATAATGTACATGCTGGATGAGATGTTTGAGATAAACAGGAAGAAAGCTGAACCGGAGGTGGTCGAACTTCCGGCGGTACAGAAATGCCTTTATGAACATCTTGAGCCCTATGCAAAGAGCATCGGGCAGCTGAGCGATGAGACGCAGACCGATTTTCGCGAAGCGGTATGTGCACTGGTGGAACTGTGTGTAAAAGGACTCGCCTGTGAGACGGGAAAGGGTTACTATGTAAGGATTAAGGAATGTAAGGCTGTATGAGCTGTAGATTTTTTTTCTTGAAATAAAATACTATTTATGATAAGGTAGGCTTTGTCGGTTAAATACGATATTTTATTTGGGGAAAAAATATGAGTAAGAATCTGGTTATAGTCGAATCACCGGCTAAGGTTAAGACAATTAAGAAGTTTTTGGGTTCCAATTATGAGGTTATGGCAAGTATGGGCCATGTCAGGGATCTTCCGAAGAGTACTCTGGGGGTTGATACCGAACATGACTACGAACCCAAATACATTACAATAAGAGGAAAGGGAGATCTGGTTGCTTCACTGAAGAAGGAAGTCAAGAAGGCGGATAAGATCTATCTCGCGACAGACCCTGACCGTGAGGGAGAGGCAATTTCGTGGCATCTGTACCACACGCTCAAGCTCGATAGCAAGAAGGTGTACAGGATCACTTTTAATGAGATAACCAAGAGTGCGGTCAAGGATTCCATTAAGAATGCAAGGGATATAGACATGAATCTTGTTGATGCACAGCAGGCAAGACGTATTCTTGACAGGATGGTCGGATACAGGATATCTCCGCTTCTGTGGGCCAAGGTAAAGAGAGGACTGAGCGCCGGCAGGGTTCAGTCGGTTGCACTCAGGATCATCTGTGAACGCGAGGATGAGATAAATGCGTTCATTCCCAGGGAATACTGGACGCTGACGGCGAAGCTTAAAGCTGAGGGTGAGAAAAATCCTGTTATGGCGCATTATACCGGCTCTGAGGGCGGAAACAGTGAGATAGGCTCCAAGGAAGAGCTTGATAAGGTGGTTTCCGATATTAGGAAGGAGAAGTTTGTCATAACCGATGTAAAGAAAGGCGAGCGTATCCGCAAACAACCGCTTCCTTTTACCACATCAACTCTTCAGCAGGAAGCCAGCAAGGTGCTTAACTTCTCTACGCAGAAGACAATGCGTCTTGCACAGCAGTTATATGAAGGAATCGATATAAAGGGTAACGGCACGGTGGGTGTTATAACCTATCTTCGTACGGATTCCACGCGTGTGGCGGATGAAGCTGTCGCAAATGCCCAGACATTTATTCAGGAGAAATACGGTGAAGGCTATACCGCAAAGGCCGATATACATAAAGACGGGACGAAGAAGATACAGGATGCGCATGAGGCCATCAGACCCACGGACGTATACAGAACACCCGAAGCCCTTAAGGAATCTCTTTCGAGGGACCAGCTGAGGCTGTATACACTGATCTGGAAGAGGTTTGTTGCCAGCAGAATGCTTCCGGCCAGATATGAGACCACTTCGGTGAAGATGGAAGCCGGCAGGCACAGGTTCTCATCATCGGCATCAAGGCAGGTGTTTGACGGATTTATGAGTGTATATTCTTCGGATGACGATAAGGAGGATAATACAGATATTCTTCCCGCAGAAATAGGCAAAGATACGGTGCTGTCTCTTTCCGATGCGGAAGAGAAGCAGCATTTCACCCAGCCGCCGGCTCATTATACGGAAGCCTCTCTGGTTCGTGCCATGGAGGAACTGGGGATAGGCCGTCCGAGTACATATGCACCGACCATTACAACCATACTGGCGAGGAGATATGTCATAAAAGAGGGAAAGAACCTGTATGTGACAGAGCTTGGCGAGGTGGTCAACAGGATGATGGTTGATGCCTTTCCCGGAATTGTGGATAAGGAATTCACCGCAAATCTCGAGGTGCTGCTCGACAATGTTGAAGAGGGAACGGTTGACTGGAAGACCATAATAAGGAACTTCTATCCCGATCTTGATGAAGCTGTCAAGGAAGCCGAGAAAGAGCTTGAGAAGGTGGAGATAAGGGATGAGGTTTCGGATGAGGTGTGTGAGGAATGCGGAAGGAATATGGTGATAAAATACGGTCCGCACGGGAAATTCCTTGCATGTCCGGGTTTCCCCGAATGCCGTAACACCAAGCCTTATCTTGAGAAGATCGGGATCAAGTGTCCCAAGTGCGGCAAGGATATAGTCATAAGAAAGACGAAAAAGGGCAGGAAATTCTACGGATGCATATCCGGAACGGATTGTGAATTTATGTCATGGCAGAAACCATCGGCCATTCCGTGTACAAAATGCGGTGGGATGATGGTGGAAAAGGGTACCAGACTGCTGTGTATGAACCCGGAATGCGGTAATATTATTGACAAGCCCAAGGATAAATAATGGTGTATAGAATAGCGAATTTCATCACTGAATGCATTTCCTTGTTTGCATTCAGAAAGTCATACTTATTCTGAATAGTCAAAAAGTTTTTATAAATAGTTTGATAATTGACAGAATTAACAAAAATATTCAACAAACAAGCGCAATAATCATTGATTATTGCGCTTGTTTGTGATATGATGATTATGCTTTGGAATATTCAGAAAACACATAAGCCGGAGGTATCGGATGAGCAGTGTTCAATTACTAGATAAGACCAGGATGATTCAGAAGCTGTTGCACAATAACAGTTCGAGTAAGGTTGTATTCAATGATATTTGTGATGTGCTGAAGGATATATTGGAATCCAATGTTCTTGTGATAAGCAGGAAGGGTAAGATACTGGGTACAGGAGCAAGAGAGGATATAGGAGAGATTGAAGGCCTTCTGAAGTATGAAGTGGGCGGGATCATCGATCATATGTTAAATGAGCGCCTTCTCGGAGTATTGTCAACCAAGGAGGACGTTAATCTTGAGACTCTCGGTTTCGAGGTATCCGAGAGTAATAAATATCAGGCCATTGTTACCCCTATCGATATCGCAGGGGAAAGATTGGGTACTTTATTTATCTATAAGGTTAAGGAACAGTACACGATTGACGATATAATATTGTGTGAGTATGGTTCTACCGTGGTGGGACTTGAGATGCTCAGAGCGGTTAATGAAGAGAGCGCAGAGGAGAACAGGAAGCTCCAGGTGGTCAAGTCGGCGATCGGTACTCTGAGTTTTTCGGAGATGGAGGCCATTATACACATATTTGATGAGCTTGACGGAAATGAGGGAATACTTGTAGCGAGCAAGATTGCTGACAGAGTGGGCATAACACGTTCGGTCATCGTAAACGCACTCCGTAAGTTTGAGAGTGCCGGAGTTATCGAATCCAGATCGTCAGGCATGAAGGGAACCTATATAAAGGTGCTTAATCCCGTTATCTTCGATGAGATCGAGGAATTAAAGAAAAAGAAATAAGGGCTACACCTTATAAACGGAGTTGTAGGGCTATACAAACGGATTTGCTTGTTTGCGAATCCGTTTTTGCTTTTTTGGGGGCAGTTCTACGGCGATTGGTGACATATGGTATAAAAAACGCAAAAAACCACAACATAGTGTGTATATTTTGTGAAATAGCCTTGTGTTTTTGAAATTTTTCATTATAATAGAGAAAGGGTAGGTGAGTATAAATGATAAATACAAATGTCTATAACTATATCAACGTCCTTGATAAGGCCGCTGATGCTTCATGGCTTCGTAATGATGCCATATCTCACAATATCGCTAACGTAGATACCCCCAATTACAAGAGACAGGATGTTTCATTTGAGACCGAGCTAAGGCATGCGCTCAGGTCTTCGAAATATGTAAGCCTTGATGATAAGGTAAATGCTCTCAATTCCGACGGAAGGCTGTCGCATATAGAAGGCAGGACGTACCGGGATCACAGCGGCTTCTCATACAGGCTTGACGGAAACAATGTAGATATCGATACGGAAAACGTTGAACTTGCATCCAATCAGATCAAGTACAACGGCCTGATCCAGAGTATCGATCAGGAGTTCAAGAACCTGAAAACGGTTATCAAGTGATGATCGGTACATGATCGTCAGAAAGGGGGATCGGAATGAGTGTATTTAAATCATTTGGTGTAAATGCATCGGGTATGACGGCTGAGCGTTACAGGATGGATATAATATCACAGAATGTAGCCAACGCCAATACAACAAGAACGGCAGACGGGACGCCGTATAAAAGAAAGATAGTGACTTTTTCGGAGAAGACAACGGATCCGACGCAGTTTGGCACGATCTTCGCAAGAAGCAGGGGTATGGATGTCGGCGACGGCGTCAGGGCCAGTCACGTATATGAAGACAATATTTCCGAAATGAAGAGGGTCTATGATCCTTCACATCCCGATGCGGATGAGGAGGGTTATGTATGGTATCCGAATGTGGATATTGTTACGGAGATGACCAACATGATAGACGCCACAAGAGCATATGAGGCCAATGCTACGGCCTTTACATCCAGCAAGTCGATGGCGATGAAAGGACTCAATATCGGTCAGAGCTGATAAATGCCGAATGTGTCATAAGGCGTGCAGTCTCAGGCGGGCGCCTTGGACATGGAAGCGGCAATACGGATCGGATCATACGAGGGAGGTGTCGTTATGGATATTTCATCATTACTTAATGTTAATTCGGGAGCCGTGGCAAGAGCGGCATCTAAGGCTTCTACCAGGGTCGACGGCGATGATGCGAGCTTTGAGTCATTCTTCAGATCGGCGCTTGACAATTTAAATGAAACGAACAGTCTGCTTAACCGTTCCGAGGAGGAAGAGATGAAGTTCGCGCTCGGGCTTTCGGAGAATACGCATGATATGGCTATAGCTGCTGCCAAGGCATCGACGGCACTCAGCTATACCGTGGCTTTAAGGGATAAGTTTATGGAAGCCTACAAGGAGATCATGCAGATACAGATTTAAATGGAATTCGGGAGAGATAATGGGCTTCAGCATGACAATTAAAAGGGGGTTGATCGTATGCTGGACAGATTAAGGGAGATACCACAGAGGATACTCGAGTGGTGGAATAAGTTCACAACAAAACAGAAGACGATAATAATCAGCGTGTCAGCCGGTGTTATAGTAGCACTGGCTATTCTTGCCACTATACTTACAAGACCGCAGTATGAAACGCTGGTGACCTGTGAATCAACCAAACAGGCATCCGAGATCATTGCGCTTCTGGAAGGCGACAGTATTCCGTATCAGGTAACCGATGACGGACTGATAATATCGGTTCTCAAGGAAAATGTTGCATCTGCGACGCTGCTTCTTGGAGCAAACAGCATTCCCGCCGACAGCTACAGCCTGGATGCGGCACTGGGCGGAGGGTTCTCGGCAACGGAATCCGATAAACAGAAGATGTACAAGCTGTACCAGGAGGAGCATCTTGCTGATATCATGGAAGCACAGACGGCGGTAAAGAAGGCGTATGTGACATTGTCGATACCGCAGAATGACGGGACACTGCTTGCCAAGGAAGAGGAGGCCTATGCAAGTGTTGTACTTGAGCTTGAGGAGGAGCTCGGAGCCGGAGTGGCAGAGAATTTCGCAAAGAATATAGCCACTGCACTGGGTAATAAGACCACCAACAATATATCGATACTTGATTCGCAGGGCAAGCTCCTGTTTTCGGGAGCTGATGCTGCGGCAGACGGTACGGGTTCGATAAATACATCCAATCAGATAGCGTTAAAGGCCGAGGCGGAAAGACTGGTGAAGCAGGAAGTGACCAATCTCTTTCTCGCTACGGAGTTCCAGGACGTTAAGGTTGCCACCAATCTTATATTTGATTTTTCATCAACAAATGAGACCGAGCATACGTATACCCAGGCGGACGAAAACGGTACCAATGTTATAGCTCATGAGAATACATATGAAGCGGAAGGCACCGGAGGTGTTGCCGGGGTTCCGGGTACGGACACCAATCAGGAGGAAACCACCTACGTAATGGAGAATGGGGCGAATTCCAACTATTCGGTGGCCGAGGAATCGAGAGATTTCCTTCCGAGCGAGAAGATAACCGACAAAACGACGCCCGGAGGAGCCATTAAATATGATGATTCGTCAATAGCCGTCACTGCTTCGCATTACATAATCTATAAAGAGAAGGACCTGAGACAGCAGGGGGCACTTGACGGGATAACCTTTGATGAGTTCATTGCGGCCAACAGCGATATGACCAGAAGAGATGTTGACGATACCCTGATAACACACATTTCCCAGGCGACGGGAATACCCGCCGGAAATATTTCGATCATTGCTTATGATGTGCCGATATTTACTGCCGATGAGGGAGCTCAGATGACCGCTTCCGATATAGCGCAGATAGCACTCATAGTCATTATACTTGCGTTACTGGCTGTTGTTGTATTCTCCTCTCTCAGAAGAGAGAAGCCTGTCATAGAGCAGGAGGAGGAGCTGTCCGTTGAGGATCTTCTTCAGACCACACAGGAGCAGCAGCCCATGCTTGAGGATATTGAGCTTGATTCCAAGTCTGAGATCAGGATACTGGTTGAGAAGTTTGTAGATGACAATCCGGATGCGGCTGCAGCTCTTTTAAGGAACTGGCTTACCGGAGATTGGGGGTAATTCATGGCAGCTTCAGATGAGATGTCAGGAATAGAGAAGGGTGCCATACTTTTGATTTCACTGGGCCCGGAACGTTCCGCAGAGATTTTTAAATATCTTAAAGAGGAAGAGATTGAAGATCTTACCCTTGAAATCGCAAATACAAGAAGCGTAACACCGCAGGTCAAGGAACAGATCCTTGAGGAATTCTATCAGGTATGCCTTGCACAGCAGTATATTGCCGAGGGTGGTATCGGATATGCCAAGGAGCTGCTTGAAAAGGCTCTCGGTGAAGAGAAGGCTATGAGTGTTATCGGTAAGCTTACGGCCTCGCTTCAGGTTAAACCGTTTGAGTTCATAAGGAAGACCGAGGCTTCACAGCTGCTTAACTTTATACAGGATGAACATCCGCAGACTATTGCGCTTATCCTGTCTTATCTGAGTGCATCACAGGCAGCCATGATCGTTTCGGCTCTCCCGCCGGAGAGGCAGGCAGATGTGGCTAAGCGTATAGCATTAATGGACAGGACAAGCCCCGATGTTGTCAAGGAGGTTGAACGTATATTGGAGACCAAACTGTCATCGCTCGTCAATCAGGATTACACGGTTATCGGTGGTGTTGACTCTGTAGTTGATATTCTTAATACGGTAGACAGAAGTACAGAGAAGCATATCATGGAGACTCTCGAGATCGATGAGCCGGAACTTGCCGAGGAGATACGTAAGAAGATGTTCGTATTCGAGGATATCCTGCTGCTTGACGACCGTGCGATACAGCGTGTATTACGTGATGTTGATAACGGAGATCTCGCAATTGCTCTTAAGAGTGCCAATGAAGAGGTTCAGAATGCCATATTCAACAACCTTTCGAAGCGTCTTGCCGTAATGATCAGGGAAGATATGGAATTCATGGGTCCCGTACGTATGAAGGATGTTGAGGAAGCGCAGCAGAAGATCGTTAACGTAATAAGAAGACTTGAAGATTCGGCTGAGATAGTTATCTCGCGTGGCGGAGGTGATGAAATAGTTGTCTAATCTTTTTAAGTCCAATTATGTTGTAAATAAAGACGAGACAAGAGTGATAGATTCAAACGATCTCATTGCTTCAAGGCTCCAGCAGCTGAATGAAATGGCCGTTACGGTCCCGGAGTATGGTCAGGATGACGGTGATTATGACGGCTTTAAGGCCGGACTTAACGCCGAACAGCTTCAGATGCTGCTGTCGGATTCCGGTGATCCCGAGCAGGAAGGCTATGAAGGGGAGTTCAGTGAAGGCATACCCATGGAGGCGTATCAGGAGGACGGAGGTTATCCCCAGGCCGGAATATCCATGGAAGAGATACAGCAGGAAGCGGGCAGTATACTTGACGGAGCCAGGGAGGAAGCAGAGAATATCGTTGCCAGGGCCAACGAAGAGGCTGAGGAGATAAGGAATTCATTTAAGGAGCAGGGTTATTCGCAGGGATACGAGCAGGGCCATTCCGAGGGCTTAAAGGTCATAGAGGAAAGAGAAAAGGAGCTGCAGGAGTATAAGGAACAGCTGGATACGGAGTACGAGAAGAAGCTTGAAGAAATGGAACCGCTCCTGGTCGATACCATAACAGACATATTCGAGCATGTTTTTCATGTTTCACTGTCTTCAAACAGAGAGATCATGCTGAATCTGCTTCATGATACCGTAAGGAACATTGAGGGCGGAAAGAACTTCATCATCCATGTTTCAAAGAATGATTACGAATATATCAGTGAACGCCGTGACCAGCTCACCGAAGGGCTTGGAAGCACGGATACCATAGAGGTTGTTGAAGACCTCACATTAAGGCAGTCCGAGTGCTTTGTTGAATCCGAAGGCGGAATATATGACTGCGGAATCGGAACAGAGCTTGAACTGCTCAAAAAGGAGCTTATGCTTTTATCCTATCAGAAGAGTTAGAGCGACGAAAGGAGAAGGCTGAGTGAACATTCAAAAGTACCAGAAGATCAGAGATAAAGTATTTTATAAGAGGCTCGGCAAGGTGGTGAACGTTGTCGGCCTGACAATAGAATCGCTGGGGCCCGATGCAAGCCTTAATGATCTTTGCAAGATCGTGATCAGTGAGGATGAGGAGAAGTATGTACTTGCAGAGGTGGTTGGCTTCAGGGATAACAGAACACTTCTAATGCCCTGTGACAGTACGGAAGGAATAGGCTTCGGATGTATTGTCGAGAATCTGGGCTATCCTTTATCGGTCAGTGTGGGTGAGGAAATGCTGGGCCAGTGTCTTGACGGACTCGGCAGACCAACAGACGGATCGGTCATAAAAACAGCGATAACATATCCCGTTGAGGCACCGCCCCCGGATCCCATGGACAGAATAATAATTGATACGCCGCTTCCGCTGGGTGTCAAGGCGGTTGACGGTATAATGACTATCGGTAAAGGACAGCGTATAGGTATTTTTGCCGGCTCCGGTGTTGGAAAGAGCA
>JAEEHY010000075.1 GCA_016281085.1 Lachnospiraceae bacterium | reverse complement strand
TGTTCTCCATTGACATATAAGGAAGATTCTCTTATTTCAGAAAGCAGCTCTTCAACGGATGTAATCTCCCTGACGATCCGGCCGGTCCTTTCGGCATAATATCCAACCGTCAGACAGGCGTTTGTCATACCACTTCCCTTTCTCCCCGCAACAACGACAATATTCATATCTCCAAACGGTATAGTCCACGGCTTACCGCTTTCCGTTTCATATCCAAGCGGTATCCCATCACCCCAATCTGTCCTGTCAACAGTACATATATTCAGATCCGCTATACTGGGATCTTCCGGTATATAAGGTACCTTGACAGCACTCATTCCGTTGTAACAAACGTTTAACCTTTCAATCTGTGCCTGTATCCAGCCGCTCCTTTCATAATCACTTCCCGTATGACACAGACCGGCCTGAAATTCCAGTATCTCACCGTTTATCCTTGCAAGACCCCTGCCTTTTATGCCGTCCGCCGGAAGGATAGGTATCCTTATTTCTCTTAAGCAGTCGGAATACTGGTATTTATCATTCAGCCTTAAGCATATCCCTGTCCGGCAGTTTTCAAACAGACGGGACGGAATATCCGAGTTTCCTATCGTTGTTCCGCTCAATATCATGAAAATGCCATAGGTTTCTCCGAACTTGATAAGCTCAAGCATTTCACGATCGTACTTCTGATCCGTCTTTTCCCTGAAATTTCCGTAATTATCCACAACCAGTACCACAGCAGGCTCCGTCAGATCATTCAAAGCCAGACGTTGGGCAAATCCTATCCCGGACCATGCTGTCCTTCTTTCGTTCATAAGTTCCATCAGCATGTGAAACAGGTTCTTAAGCCTGTCCTGTGTATCCTCTGTTATATAGCAGCCAACCAGCATACTGTCCGAAAAACAGGATAGAATACCATTACTGTAATCTACTATATAGAAGCTTATTTCATCAGGCGTCCTGTTCACCATCTGACCGTATATCCATGTCTGGAGCATTGTACTTTTCCCGCTCCCGGAGCTTCCGCATATTATAAGATTTCCGTCTTTCACAAGGTTCAGCCTGTAGTCTCCCTGTATCTGCTCCCCGGGAGAATCATATCTTCCGATCGTAACTTCATATATTCCCTGCCCTTCACACCCGCTTCTTTTTACATCCGGTAAAGTCAAATTGCAGTTATCGTATTCAATTTCGATCTTTTCCGGCAGAACAGGCAGCCACAGCTTCGAAATCACCGGATATTCCGCCGATCCGTAACACCTTATCAACGTATCCAGTATCATCGAGAAATGCGTCGGATACGACTCATCTTCCCAATTATCACTCCCGTTTATTTTCCCATCTTTTTCCGGCAGTTCGATCTCATGTCTTCTTCCATATCTGTCAACGAGACAGACTTTCGTCTGATTACTGTCCTCAACATAGGGTTCCATCGTATAAGCAGCCTGAAATGCCTCAAACAATTCATCATTACCGACCTGCAAAAATGCCCGGCCCGGATTGGATATATAGGCGGCATCCGGTCGGAGCAGCATATCATTACTGTCCTGCTTATCCTGCACCCTTAAGCATATTCTGAATCTCGAATTGCAGAATATATTATCATCCACGGTACCGGAAGGTTTCTGCGTTGCAAGTATCAGATGAACTCCCAGGCTCCTGCCTACCTGTGCCACACTTATCAGCTCCTTCATAAACTCCGGTTCCTCTCGCTTCAATTCAGCAAACTCATCGATAATGATAAGTATATGCGGCAAAGGTTCATCAACCCTCCCAAGGCCGAACAGTCTTCCGTAATCCTTTATTGAATTGACACCGGCCTTAAGGAACAGTCTCTGGCGTCTTTCATTTTCGCTTCTTATTGACACCATTGCCCTGTGTATCATATTTCCCGAGAGATTGGATATACTTCCAACCATGTGAGGCAGCTTTTCAAAAAGATTAGCCATGCCTCCTCCCTTGTAATCTATAAGGAAAAAACCTATTTCCGAAGGCGGATATCTGACAGCAAGTGAAAGGATCAGTGTCTGAAGCATTTCACTCTTTCCGCTTCCTGTCATCCCTGCAATAAGCCCGTGCGGTCCATGCATTTTTTCATGCAGATCAAGATATATCACTCTTAGGTCTTCTGCCATTCCGATAGGTGCCCTGATACTGTAACCGGTATTGTTCTTTTTCCAGTTTTCAATTACCAGTTCGTCGCTTATAAGCTTTACACCAAAGAGCTGTGGAAGGGTAACCTTGGATGGTATCTCTCTGTGACCCCCTTCCTTTATGTACCTGACTCCCGCAAGTCTTCGCACAAAGCCCACCGCATCCTTCAGTGATATATTATCGAACTTAATCTCCTTTCTGATATTGCCCTCTCCTGTACTTACCATCCCTCTGAACGAGGTATCATTTCTTACCACCTTACCGCAGGAAGCAGGCAGCGAGTGATACTCCCCGGCGAACAGGCATATGCTTACGGATGCCTCACGCCTGAGTGCAGGTGTTATATTCCGATAGTCATCAGTGAGAATTATATATTTAACGTCCTCTGAGTTTACTCCCCTGATTTCCTGTTCAAGCAGACATATTTCATCACTGCATCTGTCCTTATCAAGGCACACACGGTGTTCATCAACATCCTGTACATGAGGAAGCCAGTGCATGATCTCAACTGCCTTCTCCGATATTAAATTTTCTGAAAACAGAAAGAGCATTTTGACAAGATACGGATCAGATAAGGCTGCAATCTGGAGCGATATGTTAAGGAACATCTGCAGCAGTTCGTCCGGTGCAGACGATACAAATCCTATCAAACGATCTGTAGCCAGATCTATACAGACAGGTACATCATGCATATAAGAATATTTATTCCTGAGCATCGACGGAAGTTCAGACAGCTCATCCGGAACCATTTGAAATCTCTCCTTTGGAACCTTTATCTGCGCCTCAAAGGCAACGGAACCGGTTCCCAATCTGTATTTAAAGAAATCCACATCCTTTATTTCTCTGCTCCACAGACAGGACATATAATTGCTTCCGGCCAATTCAGCGACAGACGGATAGTTCCTAAGCAGAATATTCGAATTATATCTGTATTTTTCCAGTATTTTTCTGTTGCTTTTCCTGATGTATTCGGCATATGTACGGTTTCTCAGTTCCTCTTCCCCACGCAGTATCTTTTTCTGACTGCGTATATTGATCACTGCCCACATAACTCCAAGTAACGCAGATGTGATCGCCGTGACCAACCCTGTATACATATAGGCTGCAGAACCTGCAAAGCCTGATCCCGAAGCCGAGTAGATATACAATCCGCAGCCTATACTCATCGGTACAGCCATTGTAAATGCCGGACCCACACTGAGCACAGCGGGCTGTTTTCTTATTTCCTTCCTTGGAGGAGGCGGATCAAGCTCTATTTCGGAATTATCCGTTACTCCCATGCTTCTTGGTGAGGGGATAAACTCCTTCTTCAGATCACTGCCCGGTTTCAGAACCATATCATTGTACTTTTCCGGTTTCTCAAGTCTGACTATACAAAGTCTGTTGCCGCCGGTCTTTGTTGTATAACCGGTAAGCTTCTCTATCCCTATACAATCATCAAGCCAAAGTATACGGATATCTCCTGCCGTTATCACATCACCGTAACCGACAGCAGCCGACTCCATATGACCAACATATTGGGTGTTTAAATAACATCCCTCCCTTCCTTTTACGTTAAGCCTGCCTCCGTCATTTGCAGCCCTTAACATTAAATGTGTATCAGCCAAAAATGCATCTTCGATGCAACTGATAGTTTGATTAATACTTCTTCCCAGGGATACAGCACGGCCTCTTTCCATCCTGTAAAAACACATTTCGGACTCTGTTTCAAAAAACACGTACATCCTGATCTCCTCTTTACCCTTAGTGATCAATCTCAGCTCTGTGTCCTCCGTAATTACGTTTTCACGGGTATCCGATCTGCCCAACTTTATAAAACATGCATTGGAGAGGTCCTCATTAATGATCACACTGTGCAATGATATGGACATAGAAATGACCTGGTCTGACGACAGACCGAACCTTTCCCTGCGAAGCCGTATATCCCTGAACTCTTCCTGTCCTTCTGTCTGCAAGCCGGTATAGACGAACTCCTCCAATGCATACGAATTGCAAAATCTTATAATTGTACGCATATCTCCTTCCTATTCTTTTCATCCTGTATCTTTTATCTGCTTTAGATTATTCGGCGAATGCCATGAATTGAATTAAACTGAATACGAACAGACTCGCAATGATCAGCAATCAATTTGCAAAACGTATATTAGCACAAAACTTTTAACACTTACAAGTACCAAAATTAACTTTGTTACTATATCACAAAATTCAAATACGAATCTTTGTGAAAATGTTATAAAGTAACTTCTGCTCTACCGCAATCGAAATTGGTATCACAATAATTCAAGTAATTACTCACTGTATAGTAACAGATAAGAAAATTCCACCCACTTAAATCAAAAAACAGTTGACTATACCCCGAAATAACGATATACTAATCAAGTGTCAATTCCAAGCTGCTATGGCTCAGTCGGTAGAGCGCATCCTTGGTAAGGATGAGGTCAGCAGTTCGATTCTGCTTAGCAGCATAAAACCCCTGAAGTATGTTCAACATACATTCAGGGGTTTTTATATCTCTCATCTTCCTTTAGTATTTTCTTTATCTTCATCTTAACTCTCTGCAGTGCATTGTCTGTGGATTTCTCATCCTTTCCGAGAACTCTTGCTATCTGAACATATGACATTCCCGTAACATAGAGATCAAGTACCTGCTTTTCAAACGTGCTCAGGCTCTCTTCTATACGCTGCTCCAGAATATCAACATTTTCCCTGTCGATCACAAGTTCCTCAGGACTTCTGTTCCCCGAAAGCTGCAATGAATCTATCAGATACTTGTCATCATCCGCATCATCGGATGCGTTCCTGTACAGTGAAATGTAGTTATTTAGCGGTATATGCTTCTGCCTTCTCGATGCCTGTACCGCAGTATAAATCTGACGGGAGATACACAGTTCTGCAAAGGTATAGAAGCTTGCATCCCTGCCCGCATCAAAATCACGTATCGCCTTAAACAGACCTATCATCCCTTCCTGTATCAGGTCATCATTATCAGCTCCCAGAATAAACATGGATCTGGCTTTACTCTTTACCAGATCCTTATACTTTTCCATGATATAATCCGTTATATCGCGCTGTCCGTCCCTAAGTCTTATAATGAGCTCCGAATCGGATATTCCTTCATATTTATCAATGTTAACCATATCTGTTCCCCAAATGAATAAGCTGTGCTTTATGCTTCAGAAAACCGAATATCATCCGTTCAGTCTCTGTCTGACGATTTCATAAGCAAGCACGCCGGCAGCCACAGATGCATTGAGCGAATCAATATCTCCCTTCATGGGGATGGACGCAATGTAGTCACACTTTTCCTTCACAAGCCTGCTGACACCTTCACCCTCTGCTCCCACCACCATACCTATGGGACCTGTCAGATTATGTTTATACATTACTGTTCCTGACATATCCGCACATACGAACCACAGGCCTTCTTTTTTCAGTTCCTCTATGGTCTTGCCGATATTGGTAACCTTGGCAACAGGTGTGTAGTTGATCGCTCCTGCCGAAGTTCTTGCAACTGTCGCCGTAAGTCCTACTGCCCTGTTCTTGGGTATTATCACCCCATGTGCCCCGCAAAGATTGGCCGTTCTTATTATAGCGCCAAGATTATGAGGATCGACTATATTGTCCAGTATAAATACAAAAGGATCCTCACCTTTATTTCTTGCATTATCCAGAATATCGCTTACATCCGCATAATCGTATGCTGCCGTCTGGGCAACCACACCCTGATGATGCCCCGTGGAGCTCATCTGATCAAGTCTGTCTTTGTCAACGTATTTGAGTATTATATCCCTCTTGGCGGCTTCACGCTTGATCGTCATAACGGGACCGTCATGACAACCGTCCAGAATAAACAGCTTGTCTATCGTTCTGCCCGAACGCAATGCTTCCAGGACAGCATTTCTTCCCTCTATATAAGATTCCTGATATGCCATATTTCTCCCTTTTCAGTCACTCCAAACCATTGGTCACGGATTGCCAGAACCTGCTTCCACGGCCTCCATTCCAAGCTTTATTAACTCCACAAGTCTTTCCGTATTACCCGACAGATAATGATATCCTATAAGTGCCTCAACTCCGGTAGCCCTTCTGTAGTCTCCTACGGAAGCATTCTTGGCAGTGGTCGCCGATTTGGCATTCCTCCCCCGCCTGTATATTGCGATCTCATTTTCCGTCAATATACTGTTATCAGCAAACCATTTCGCCATTACGGATTGTGATTCAGCCTTCACCAGAGCACTTGTCTTCCTGTGCAGTTTGTTAGCCGGACAATTAGCCTTCTCAACCATAACCGTCTTAACGACCAGATCAAACACACAGTCTCCGATAAACGCCAGAGTCAGCGGTGAATATGATGATACATCAACTTCTCCCAGCCCAAACCTGAGCTTTATATTATCAAGAATGCCGACATCCATTCTATTCCCTGCTCCACTCCACTCCCTCACGGGTATCCTTAATGATTATACCTCTGGCTTTAAGCTCATCCCTGATTGCATCCGCCTTTGCGAAATCTCTGGCCTTTTTTGCTTCGCTTCTCTCTGCGATCTTCTCCTCGACGAAATGTACGAGCTCTTCATCTATCTCATCCTCTTTCGGAGCTTTAAACAGGTCAAGAGATAAAACAGTATCATAATCCGCAATTATGGCTCTTTTGGTGGCCCCGTTAAGATCACTTTTGATCACATCGTACAGAAGAGTAAGTCCCATGGCTGTATTACAGTCATTTCCCACAGCCTCCGCAAACTTGTCATGCCATTCCTTAACAGAAGCATTATCAGCTTCACCGTCTTCAGGTATCGATGCTATCCTGCTCTTAAGCTTCTTATAAGTTGTTACCGTCTGATCAAGAGTCTCAAACGAAAACGTAAGCGGCTTACGATAATGCGACTGCAGCGCGAACAGTCTGTACACAAGAGGATCATATCCCTTCTCCTCAAGCAGGGATACCGTAAGGAATTCGCCTTTACTCTTACTCATCTTTCCGGTTTCATCATTGAGATGATGTACGTGGAACCAGTAATTGCACCACTTATGACCGATAAAGGATTCGCTCTGCGCTACCTCATTAGTATGATGCGGGAACATATTGTCCACTCCGCCGCAATGTATATCCATCTTCTCTCCGAGATGTTTCATACCTATACAGGAGCATTCAATATGCCAGCCTGGATATCCCACACCCCAGGGGCTCTCCCATTTAAGAGCCTGGTCTTCGAATTTGGATTTGGTAAACCATAAGACAAAATCATTCTTATTACGTTTATTGGTATCCTCGGTCACATCATCGCGGACACCTACCCTGAGTTCATCTTCGTTCTGATTACCAAACACATAATAATTCTCAAGCTTTGATGTATCAAAATATACATTCTCTCCGGCCTTATATGCATAACCCTTTTCCAGCAGACCCTCTATCATATTGATGAACTCCGGAATGCAGTTCGTGGCGGGCTCAACAACATCGGGGGTCTTTATATTCAGCTTGGCACAGTCAGCAAAAAAAGCTTCGGTATAGAACTGCGCTATCTCCATAACGCTCTTATGCTCTCTTTTTGCGCCCTTCAGCATCTTGTCCTCACCGGTATCCGCATCAGATGCAAGATGTCCCACGTCTGTTATATTCATGACTCTTTTTACATCATATCCCGAAAAGCGCAGTATCTTTTCAAGGATATCCTCACAGATATAGCTTCTAAGGTTCCCGATATGAGCGTAATGATATACAGTCGGGCCGCAGGTATACATTGATACCTTTCCCGGTTCATTGGTAACAAATTCTTCTACATTTCTGGTAAGCGAATTAAATAATTTCATAATATTCTCCAATGGTGTTATATATTCCGGTTACTCTATTCCGCGGTACCGGATGATTTCCTGATATTTTTCAGTTCACGTTCAAGATCAAGCAGCCGATTGGTGATCTCCGAATTGGCATGCTGAAGATTCTGAATATCCTCCTTGATAGGATCGGGAAGATGCACCTGATCCAGACTTTCTCTCGGGATAACCTCATTCTCCCGCTTCACGACTCGTCCCGGAACGCCTACAACCGTACAGTTGGGCGGGACCTCCTCTAGGACCACAGAGCCTGCGCCTATCTTGCTGCCTGCTCCGATCGTAAAGGATCCCAGGACCTTGGCTCCGGCCGAAACCATAACATTGTCTTCCAGTGTCGGATGTCTCTTCCCTGTTTCTTTACCGGTTCCTCCAAGCGTAACTCCCTGATACAGAGTTACATTGTTTCCTATTATCGTTGTTTCACCAATGATCACACCGCTGCCGTGATCGATAAAGAAGCCGGATCCTATCTGCGCACCCGGATGGATCTCAATGCCCGTTTTTCTTACCGCTCTCTGAGAAATATACCTCGCGAGAAAATAGTGCCTGTTAAGATATAACCTGTGGGCAACCCTGTAATGGAGCATAACCCTGAAGCTCGGATACAGAAAAACCTCCATCCAGGAATGGATGGCGGGATCACGTTCTCTTATCAGTTGTATTTCTTCTTTTATATACCGTATAAAACCCATTAATATTTCCCTGCAGCATATTCACAAGCAACCCGTACCCGTTCAGGCAGTTACCGATCATTCACAGGACAGCCGCTGCAACCGCTGCATCTGTCAAAACTGCTGCCAACAGACACACTTTCCAGTTCCTTTACGGAACTTACCATACATATCGCCTGAGAGGATATTCCATCACCATTGCCCGTAAATCCGAGTCCTTCCTCAGTTGTCGCTTTAACATTAACCTGCGACAGATCGATCAACAGGGCATTCGCGATATTATTCCTCATCTCATCTATATATGGACGCATCTTTGGTTTCTGTGCGATTATGGTAGCATCAATGTTGTCTATTATATATTGATTGTCAGACAGCATCTCTCCAACCAGCTTAAGAAGCTCAATACTGTCAGCTCCTCTGTATTTCTCATCTGTATCCGGAAAATGACTTCCTATGTCTCCCAGTGCCGCTGCTCCCAGTAAAGCATCCATTATAGCATGCAATAGGACATCCGCATCCGAATGTCCTAAAAGTCCTTTTTCATAGGGAATCTTCACTCCCCCGATTATTAGATCACGTTCTTCTGTAAGGCGGTGAACATCATAACCCATACCTACACGCATTTTTGTTTCTGCCTTTCACTTATTCAATGTCATCTCCGTTCAGTATATCATCTGCGAGAACCACTGACATTTCCTCTACTTCTCCGGCTTTATTAAGAAGGAAGAGCATGCTGTATTTACCCTTTTCATATATAACCTGCTTCTTTCCCTCAATATATCCGGCATCTATTCCGTTACCGTATGCCTCCTTAATATCTTCAATGGTAGAACCCAGTCCAATTCCTTCCGCCGTCTTGAAGTCACCTGATGTCACATCTATCTGTGAGATTACAAAATCAGCTGCGGAAGATGGATCGATATTGCTGAAGTACACCTGATATCCATCAAACTCCTGCATGTATGTCTTGGTTTTATCCTTTGCTTTTGAAACAAGCTGTGCGGCATCCGCAATGTTTTCACCTGAAATACCGAATGCAGACAGATCACTCATAACCGATCCCAATGATATATCCCCGTCAATTCCCGGTATCGATATAACATTTCTAAGATCCGTGTACTGCATCATATCATACAGATCATACAGGAACGAACCATCCCACTCTACTGCCGACATATCATCGCTCCAGTAATTCATACTGATCTTTATGCTTCCGTCATCCTGTTTCGTTAATGCAGTAAGTGAAAACGGTGTATCACCTTTGGCATCACGCATCATAACAACATAAATATTATTGTAGTAAAAGCCTCCGTTACAAACAAGCTCCCTGCATTTAAGCTTCTCATCAAGATACAGGTATTTCTTATCGCTTCCGGAGCGTTCAGATAATGCAACCGGAGAGATAAGATCATCATTTGTTATACCGAGATATTCGGTCAGCAATTCATTTATATCTTTTTCGGATATCTTGCCGGCGATATTCTCGGCACCCTTTTTCTCCCTCTCTTCCACTCCGAGCTTCCTGATGATATTACCGTCTCTTTTCAGTACTTCATAAACATCACAGGACTCGGGCTTCTCATAAGTGCTGAGGAGAAATCCGTTAACTTCCTCATCATTAAAAAGCTTGTTGAAATACTCAATATCCTCATTGCTGAGAATATCATACACCGCATTCTCTCCCAGATATGAATTGATCTCCTTCTGACCAACCTCTATAAGATCCTCAACCTGATCTTCTGTAATAGGCGTGCTTATCCAGGGATTGTCCTCCCAGGCTTCGGTCTTATACCATTCCATAATTGCATTGGTATTGTCTATTCCGGCCTGTACCGACTCCTGAATTTCCCCTATATAGGTCTGCATATCATCTAATGTTGAAGTGACCTCATCAACCGTACGTGTCATATTCTCTATCGCACTCGGATCAAACTCAGTCCCTTCACAAGCCGATAAACTTAAACATCCGACCATAGCAATTAGTAGTACACTCAGTTTCTTCATAACGGACCCTCCAATTTTTTCTGTTCTTCTATTATATACTCTAAGCGGAATAAATAAAAGTTAATTTTGAAATATTTTCCTTGACAATATATATATAAGGTTAGTATAATAGCAATCGGGCTGAAAAAGCTCATATGGCGAGGTGGCTCAACTGGCTAGAGCGTCCGGTTCATACCCGGGAGGTTAAGAGTTCAAGTCTCTTCCTCGCTACTGTTTATAAAACCCGATAAACATAGTGTTTATCGGGTTTTTGTGTGTGAAAGCACCATCGACACAATCGGTATAGGGCAAAAGCACTCGAAGATGCTTTGCATCTTCTTCGTGTCGATTGTCGTTTTATACTGCGCATAAAACGACAATCTCATCAATAAAATAGAAGCAGTCCATTTCGAGTGAACTCGATGGACTGCTTCTATTTCATTGACTTTTGCACTGTTTTTGCGTGCAAAACTCGTTATTTCGCATAGTCTGTGACGCGGCTCTCACGAATCACGTTCACCTTGATCTGACCCGGATATTCCATTTCCTCTTCGATCTTCTTGGAAATGTCTCTTGCGAGTAAGATCATATCCGCATCATTTACCTGCTCAGGAACTACCATAATTCGAACTTCACGGCCCGCCTGAATAGCAAAAGATTTATCAACTCCCTTAAAGGAATTAGTGATATCTTCAAGTTGTTTTAATCTGTTGGTATATGTTTCAAGTGTCTCTCTTCTTGCACCCGGTCTTGCTGCCGATATCGTATCGGCTGCCTGTACAAGAACAGCGACCAATGACTGCGGCTCAACATCTCCATGATGTGCTTCCACCGCATTAATAACTGTTGCTGATTCCTTATATTTTCTACAAAGATCCACACCAAGCTGTATGTGTGAACCCTCCATCTCATGATCTACAGCCTTACCGATATCATGAAGCAATCCAGCTCTCTTGGCAAGCCTTACATCAGCACCGATTTCCGATGCGAGCAAACCGCACAGAAGAGATACTTCTATAGAATGCTTAAGTACGTTCTGACCGTAGCTGGTTCTGAATTTAAGACGACCAAGCAGCTTAATAAGCTCGGGATGAATTCCGTGTACTCCCACTTCCAGAGTGGCAGCTTCACCTTCCTCCCTTATCATGGTCTCCACTTCCTTCTGGGCTTTCTCAACCATTTCCTCTATACGTGCCGGATGGATACGTCCATCTACGATAAGCTTCTCCAGCGCGATACGGGCGACTTCACGTCTTATGGGATCAAACCCGGAAAGGACAACAGCTTCCGGTGTATCATCTATGATCAGATCGACACCGGTCATCGTTTCGAGTGTACGTATATTACGTCCTTCCCGACCGATGATCCTTCCTTTCATTTCATCATTGGGCAGCTGTACAACCGAAATAGTGGTTTCAGCTACATGATCGGCAGCACATCTCTGTATTGCACCGACCACAAACTCCTTTGCCTTTTTGTCTGCCTCTTCCTTGGCTCTGGTCTCAAGTTCTTTAACCAGAACGGCAGTCTCATGTTTTACATCATCCTCAACAGTTTTTAACAGATACTCTTTTGCTTGTTCAGAGGTCAATCCGGAAATTCTTTCCAGTTCCTGTACACGTTGCTCATTCAGCTTGGAAACTTGTTCCTTTTGCTTTGCAAGTGCTTCCTCCTTCTGTGCGAAGCTGACTTCACGCTTTTCGATTGCATCAGTTTTCTTATCAAGATTCTCTTCCTTCTGCTGCACTCGGCGCTCCAAACGCTGTAATTCTGCCCGTCTTTCCTTGGTTTCCTTTTCAATCTCGTTTTTAGCTCTGATTGATTCTTCCTTAACCTCGAGCAGCCCTTCGCGTTTCTTGGCTTCTGCCGTCTTAAGTGCTTCGTCGATTATTTCACGAGCCTTCTGTTCGGCATTGCCTATCTTCTCTTCGTCAGTCTTTCGTTTGTTCTCGTATCCTGCTCTATAAGATACGAAACAACCTACCGCAAGAAGAATTACCGCAATCACAATAATGATTACATATTGCACAGGGCACCTCCTTATAAAGTTTTCATTGTACGTATATAGAATAGTAAATTCTAATTTAACAAAAATACAACATATAAATTTTATACTTTTTACATAGTTATGTCAAGTAATACTTCATCAAGGATTTGCCTGACCCTGTCCGGCGCAAAACCTTTATTGTACATAAATGCGAATAACTTTCGTCTTGATGCCTCATCATTTATATCGGTACTTCTGCATTTCTTAAGGAGATATCTTCTTATAAGCTCTTCCTCTTCTTCCTCTCCCGGTCCTTCATTTTCAAAAGCTTCACTTATAATATCTCCGCTTATGCCCTTCATTCTGAGCTTCTGTTCAATCTCATGCCTGCTCCTTGATGTCCTGTTGCTCCTTATATAACTCTCGGCATATCGCAGATCATCCACATATCCGTATGAGATCACATATTCAACAGCATCATCTATAACTTCATCGGGATACAGTCCCTCCTTAAGCTTCCTGCGCAGAGAGTTCACAGTGTAATCACGCACCTTAAGCAGATTAAGGGCACGAAGTCTTGCCCGCTTTGTAAGCACAACGGTAATCAATTCGCGATACATATCATCACTTAATATTCCGTCCTGTTTTATTCCATACTTACGCAATTCGCCTTTGTATAATACAAAGGCGAATTCGTCATTCAAAAATATTTTGTACTTTCCTTTAGTGTATTCCACTATTCCGGTAACAACCACAGTTTATTACTCCCTCTACTCAGCTGCATCCTCTCCTGATGCCGCGTCAGTCCCGTCAGCTGCATCGCCGTCAAGACCAAAATGTTCACGAACCTTAGCTTCGACCTCAGCAAGCATTTCGGGATTCTGTTCAAGATAAAGCTTGGTATTCTCCCTGCCCTGCCCGATCTTCTGTCCGTTATAGGAGTACCATGCTCCGGATTTATTGATAATATCTGTATTTGCTGCAAGATCGACTATGTCTCCGACCATTGAAATACCCTTGCCGAACATGATATCAAACTCAGCCTCCTTAAAAGGAGGTGCGATCTTATTCTTAACAACCTTTACGCGGGTCCTGTTACCTATAACCTCTCCGCCCTGTTTGAGGGACTCGATCCTTCTTACATCAAGACGGACAGATGAATAGAACTTAAGTGCCCGGCCACCTGTCGTGGTTTCGGGATTACCAAACATAACGCCCACCTTTTCACGGAGCTGGTTGATAAAAATAACTGTACAATTGGATTTGGATATGACTGCAGTCAGCTTACGAAGAGCCTGGGACATAAGACGTGCCTGCAGACCCACATGCGAATCACCCATATCACCGTCTATTTCGGCCTTCGGTACCAATGCGGCAACAGAGTCCACAACGATAATATCCACCGCTCCGGAACGTACCATCGTCTCGGTTATCTCAAGAGCCTGTTCGCCGTTATCGGGCTGGGATATATAAAGGTTATCTATGTCAACTCCTATATTCCTTGCATACACCGGATCAAGTGCATGCTCTGCATCTATAAAGCCGGCAATTCCGCCTCTCTTCTGTACTTCAGCTATCATATGAAGGGTAACTGTTGTCTTACCTGAAGATTCGGGTCCGTAAATCTCAATGATCCTTCCCTTTGGTATACCTCCGAGGCCGAGGGCTATATCAAGACTTAACGATCCCGTGGGAATGGTCTCAACATTCATATGATTGGCAGTATCGCCAAGCTTCATGACCGAACCCTTGCCATACTCCTTCTCTATCTTGGATAATGCAACTTCCAACGCTTTAAGCTTCTCTTCTCTTTCCATTTCAATCTCCTTTGCTGTTAAACCGAACAATCTTTTGGAACGTCTGTTCGTTACAATACGTACTATAAAACATCCGTTCGGTAATGTCAAGCGGTTTTTGTGTTTTTTACAGTAAACGGCATTATTTATCGTTTACCATTGTATTCATACCAACCCCGGTATGTGTTGTTCCTTAATGCCTTTCATTTTAGCACAAGCAAATATATTAATTGGGAATTTAATGAGACATTAAATCGAAACTGTGTTCGTTCATGTCTGCGATTTGCCAAAACAGCTGTATAGAACAGCGAATTATGAGAAGTTCTTTTCACTGTAATACTCAAGGATACAGGTCCTGAGAAGTGCCAGTGCCGCAGATGTGGCCTTGATCCTTATCTCCATCCTGTCGCCTTCAAAATTGTATTTGCTTACCCTGGTCTTACCGCATACACTGCATCCAATATATACAAGTCCCACCGGCTTATCCTCTGTTCCGCCGTCAGGTCCTGCTATTCCTGTAGTAGAAAGCGTAACATTTGCCTTCGAAGCCGATGCACAGCCCTTTACCATCTCTTTCGCGGTCTGTTCACTTACTGCTCCGTATTTAACGAGGGTGGATTTCTTCACTCCCAGTCTTGTACGCTTCGCCTTGTTTGAATATGTCACGAAGCCCTCCTTAAAAACATCGGAAGCACCCGGAACGTCAATGATCTTAGATGCCACCATGCCACCGGTGCAGGACTCGCATGTAGCAAGTACAAGAGAATTGGTACGCAAAAGCTCAACCACAGACTGCTCCAGGGTTGTTTCCCTGTCGGTTGCGTATATATTGAGTCCGAAACGGTTCTTAATTTCCTTGACCATCGGTTTGCTCAGCTTCTTCGCACTGTTTCCGTCTTCGTCGGAAGCCGTAAGCGTTATAAGGACTTCGCCCGGTACGGTATCAACGGAAAGTACAGGATTACGGGAGGTTATAAGATCCTTTACAAGATTTCTGACCTCTTTTTCACTCAGTCCGCAGATTTTAAAATACTTAATAAAACGACCGTCTTCTTCAGATCCTGCTTCCGGTAATTCTTCACCTGCAGCTGCGGTCTTTAATTCCGTATCCGGAGCATCTGTTTTATCCTTAGTGGCTTTTAAATCTGCGTTCTTTTCCTTATCCTTACCCATTTATCCTTACCTCTTTTATAATCCCTGCATCTCTGTCACGGTCCATCCTGCATCCGTCTTTACCCCGGCACAGGACTCTTCATCGTCTTCTAATGCTTATCTGTCTTCAGTATCTCTTTATTCTTATATATGTAATCGATCAACGAAACCACTGTCAGTATCAGAGCCACCCAGGTCACAACAACAGTGATCACCCTGTATATATCATTGTTTATATCAGCTATCAGAAGGCAGATCATCACCATCTGAAATACTGTCTTAAATTTACCGAAATAGCTCGCGGCTATAACAACACCGTTGTCCGAGGCTATCAGTCTGAAACCGCTGATGATAAATTCCCTGCTGATGATAACGATCACCATCCACGATGCAAGCTTCCCCATACCCACCAGGCAGATAAGCGCCGAACAAACAAGCAGCTTATCGGCAAGGGGATCCATAAATTTACCGAAATTGGTGATCAGGTTGTACTTCCTGGCTATCTTTCCGTCAAGCATATCTGTCAGGCTCGCGATTATAAACAATGCAAGAGCCACCCATTTTCCAAATCCCGACGGTATATCGTTAAGCATGAAAAATACAAAAAACGGTATCATCACCACTCTTAATACCGTAAGCCTGTTAGGCAGATTCATCACACAATTCTCCAATCAGATCATATTCATTGGCACCGGTAACACGTACCTTTACAATATCACCGCTCATAAGATTCTGTTCGGTATTTATAAACAGCAGACCGTCAACACCCGGAGCATCCATATAAGTCCGGGATACATAGGTATCCTCATCCACCAGACGTCCCTCAACCATTACATCCAGCTCGCGGCCGACCATGTCAAGCGCATGCCTGTATGCAATCTCCTGCTGCAGCTGCATTACCTCGTCTCTTCTTGCTTCCCTGATATCTTCATCTGTCTGATCGGGCATTACCGATGCGGCAGTACCCTCCTCTGCCGAATACGCAAATACTCCGAGGCGTTCAAACTCTGTTTCTTCAACAAAATCAAGCAGAACATCCATATCCTGTTCATCTTCACCCGGGAAACCGGTTATCAGGGTTGTCCGGAGCGCTATATCCGGGATTTCCTTCCTCAAACGGTCTATGATGGAAGTAAGCTGAGCCCTGTCGGTCTTTCTTCCCATCAGCTTAAGAATCCTGTCCGAAGCATGCTGTATTGGCATATCCAGATAGTTACATATCTTGTCTTCTTCTTTTATGACCTCGATCAGCTCATCAGTTATTTCTTCGGGATAACAGTACTGGATACGTATCCATCTGATCCCGTCTATAAGACACAGCTCCTTAAGAAGCATCGGAAGGCTCTTCTTTCCGTACAGATCCACACCATACACAGTGGTCTCCTGAGCTACCAGGATAAGTTCCTTTACGCCTCTGTCGGCAAGCTCTTTTGCCTCTTTTACAAGCCTCTCCATCGGAACAGAGCGGTATCGCCCCCTGAGCTTGGGAATAATGCAATATGTACAGTGCTTATCGCAGCCTTCGGCAATCTTCAGATATGAGTAATATCCGCCTGTTGTTACTATTCTTTCCGCATCCGGAAGCACCAGCCTGTCAATGCTTTCAAGCTCCCTTACATGCTCACCGCCGAGTACTCTGTCAATAACATCGGCAATAGTATCATATGCTGTTGTTCCTACGATCGCATCAACCTCGGGAATCTCGGTCCGTATTTCATCGGCATAGCGCTGTGCCAGACAGCCCGCCACGATCAGTGCCCTGCACCGTTCATCATCGGCAGTCCTGTACTGCGCCATTTCCAATATCGTATTGATGCTCTCCTCCTTGGCGTCCCCGATAAAGCAGCAGGAATTCACGACTATCACATCAGCCTCTGCTTCATCATCGGTAAAGTCATAGCCCCTGTTCCTGAGTATTCCGAGCATATATTCGGAATCGACCAGATTCTTATCACAGCCAAGTGAAACAAAAAACACATTCATATAAGGCTTATTCTCCAACTACCTTAACCACACCGGAATTAAGTTCCTCAATGGCAACAGATAACGGCTTTTTCTCCGATGAATTGCTGACCGGCGTGGGAGCACCGTCTATAAGCTGCCTTGCTCTTTTGCTTGTAGCCATAACTATGGAGTAACGGCTGTTTACCACAGGCTGCTCTCCTTCTTCTACCTCACTGTTTACGACCTTCATAAGATCACTGTATGACGGGTGTAACATCTTATCATCCTCCTGTTTATTGAACCTTTATATCTTTTGTATGCAACTGCAATCTTTTACCTAAGCTGTAAAACCATCAAACTCTTCGATCGTCCGGCTGATAATATCTTTATTCCTGTCGGTCGAAAACTTGGAGCACTGTATGGTATTATGCACATCTTCTATACATTTATCCAGATCATCATTTATTATGAGATAATCATATCTTTCTATGACCCTTGCCTCTCTGGCGCCCTGGGTCATACGTTTCATGATCACTTCTTCTGTTTCCGTTCCGCGTCCCTTAAGCCTGTTGTATATTTCCCTTACGCTGGGTGGCATGATAAACAGAAGAAGTGCTTCCGGACACTTTTCCTTTATCTGGAGTGCTCCCTGCTGCTCAATCTCAAGGATCACGTCCTTGCCTTCATCAAGCTTATGTTCAACATATTCACGCGGTGTACCGTAGTAGTTGTCAACATATTTCGCATACTCAAGGAACTCGCCCTTTTCTATCATCGCTTCAAACTGTTCGACAGTCTTGAAGAAATATTCCCTTCCGTCCTGCTCCCCGGGTCTTGGCGACCTTGTTGTTGCGGAAACGGATAACGAATAATTGTCATAACGGTTAAGCAGCTCGTTAACAACCGTGCCTTTGCCGGATCCCGCGAACCCGGACAGTATGAGCAATATACCCTTCTGCATATTTCCTCCGATCATTCGATGTTCTGAATCTGTTCACGTACCTTTTCTATATCTGTTTTCAGATCTATAGCTACATTCGATGTCGACAGGTCTGTAGACTTTGACAGGATCGTATTGGCCTCCCTGTTCATTTCCTGTGCAATAAAATCAAGCTTGCGTCCCACGCTTCCGCCGGCACTTAATGTATCCCTTGTACTCTCTATATGACTCTTGAGCCTTACTATCTCTTCATCCACACATATCCTGTCAGCAAAAAGAGTAACCTCGGTCAGTATCCTGCTCTCATCTATCTTGGCATCTGCAAGCATATCCTTAACCCTGTCGTTTACTTTCTGCCTGTATTCCTCAATAATGGCGGGGGCTCTCTTCTCAATCGCATCCACATAGTTAAGCATTGTATCCAGCTTACCGACAAGATCGTTCTTAAGGTTCTCACCCTCGGAAAGCCTTGATGCGACAAATCCTTCACAAGCCGAACGGACAACCGATTCAAGGTCGTTCCACAGCTCATCTTCATCTATCTCCTGTTCCTCAAGCGTAAACACTTCGGGATAACGGGAAAGAACAGAAACCCTTATGTCATTCTCCAATCCGAATTCCTGACTCATCTCGTTCAGATATTTAAGATATGCCCTTGCCATGTCCCTGTTGTATTTAAGACTGAAATTATCTTCCGTATAATCCTCATACGAAATATATACATCAACCTTTCCTCTCTGAATATATTCCTTCAGGAGGTTTCTGATGGATGTTTCAAAAAAGGAAAGCTTCTTGGGCATCTTTATATTCACATCAAGATACCGGTGATTAACGGACTTGAGCTCAACCGTAATCTTGCGCTTTTCATCGCAATGCTCTGCACGGCCGAACCCTGTCATGCTTTTGATCATGGCATTTCTCCCTGAGTACAAATTCTGTAAAACTGTACGATTGCTTATGACGAATTTTCAAAATGCTTTGCATTTTTCATGCAAGCATGAGAGTCATATTTTAAAATTTATGTGCTGTTCTGAATAGTAACACATTATAGTCTAAATATCAAATTACAGTAAAGGAATCCGGATATCACTTGGCGCAACGATACTTAAGATCCTCCCAGCGTCTGTCCACTTCCTCCTGGAACTGCACGATAAGATCCTCATTTCCCTTCTTGAACAAATGCTTGAACCTTCCCTGTGCACGAAGGAAATCTTCGATTGGAAGCTTCTTCTTTGGTTCGTAATTCAGTATCCACTTGCCGTGATCCACCTCGAAGAGCGGCCAGTAGCAGGTTTCCACACCCAGCTTACATATATTCATCACATCCGAGGTTTCATATCTCCATCCTCGCGGACACGGAGCCATTATATTCAGGAATGCCGCACCTTCCGTATAGATCGCCTTCTCCGATTTCTCATACATATCCTTAAAGTTCTGTGTCAGGGTAGTCTGTGCCACATACGGAATATTGTGTTCGGCAATGATGGCTGCCAGATCCTTGCGATTCTGCATCTTACCGTTTGACTGTGAACCCACGGGGGTTGTCGTTGTATCAGCATACATGGGTGTTGCGGAAGAACGCTGGATACCGGTATTCATGTAAGCACCGTTGTCATAGCAGACATAAACCATATCGTGTCCGCGTTCCATTGCGCCGGACAATGACTGGAAACCTATATCATAGGTACCGCCGTCACCACCGAAGGTAATGAACTTAAAGGTCTCGTCCTCTGCTATCTTTCCTCTTTTTTTGAGTGCCTTGTATGCTGTCTCCACACCTGATAATGTTGCTCCTGCATTCTCAAATGCATTGTGTATATAGGAATCCTCCCAGGCAGTGTACGGATACATATAGGTAGATACCTCGAGACATCCGGTTGCGTTACCTATTACGGCATGATCTCCTTCATGAAGAGCCCTGAGTACTCCTCTGACCGCTATTGTTGCACCACAGCCTGCACACATCCTGTGTCCGGCAGCGAGACGCTCGGGTTTATTCATAACTTCCTTAAGATTGTAACTCATTGCGGTGCCTCCTATTCCCTTAACCCGATATACTTATACTGCTCCACCTGAGTACCCTTCTGAACAGCAGCATCAATCTCTTCAAATATGTCATATACGTGTTGCACTGTGAAATCACGGCCGGCCAGACCATAAATATAACTGACCGCTTCCGTATTTACCTTGTACTTGAACAGAGCGGCACATACCTCCATGCTGAGAGGCCCGCCGTTACCGTTATAGCTCTCACATCTGTCCATGATTGCCACACATTTGCAATTAGCGAGAGCCTCAGCCAATTCTTTGGCAGGGAAAGGCCTGAATACACGAAGCTTCAGAATACCGGCCTTTAATCCCTTCTCTCTGAGATCATCACATGCCTGCTTGGCAGTACCTGCAGCCGAACCCATGATAAGCATGATATAATCCGCATCCTCAGTCCTGTACTCCTCGAAAAAACCATACTTTCTTCCCGATATTCGCTCGAAATTCCTTGCAACCTTAAGGATCACCTCTTTGGAATTTTCCATTGCGATTTCCTGATTCTTCTTGGCTTCCATTGCATATGCGGATATTGAGTAAGGACCTACCGATACCGGCTTGCCTATATTAAGAAGATACTCCTCCGGCTCATAGGTTCCGACGAAGTCCTTAACGGTGTCATCATCAAGCAGTTCTATATTCTGTACCGCGTGCGACGTGATAAAGCCATCCTGACACACCATTACCGGGAGATGAACGTTCTTATTCTCCGCGATCGGATATGCCTGAATGAAATTGTCATATGCCTCCTGATTGTTTTCGGCGTAAATCTGTATCCATCCGGTATCTCTTGCTCCCATACCGTCCGAATGGTCACAGTTAATATTAATAGGGCCGGACAGTGTTCTGTTAACCAGAGTAAGTACACATGGCATACGATTGGAAGCTGCAAGCAGCAGCTCCTCCCACATAAGGGCAAGACCTGCCGAAGATGTTGCGGTAAGGCTCCGTGCTCCCGCAGCCTCGGCACCTATCGTTGCGCTCATTGAGGAATGTTCGGATTCCACAGGTATGAATTCCGTATCCATCTGTCCGTTTGCAATATATGTAGATACCAGCTGCGGTATCTCTGTTGACGGTGTTATCGGAAACGCCGGCATTACATCCGGATTTACCTGACGTATTGCATATGCAACCGCTTCATTTCCCGACATTCTGTCTTTCTTAGGCATCTTACATTCCCTCCCTCATCGTTATTGCTCCGAAGGGGCATGCCTTTTCACATATTCCGCAGCCCTTGCAGTGATCATAATCAAAATCAGCCCTTCTGCTGTTCTTAACCGGAATGCTTCCGTCCGGACACACCGGTGCGCAGAGCAGGCACTGTTTACATTTATCTTCATGAAATTCGGGAGTGGATGTTCTCCATTCCCCTGTATTGAATTCCCTGGATGTTCCGCCCGCAAACATCATAAGACCTTCGGTAAGTCCCTGATGGGGTGTATGTTCATTTATCTTTGTTACATCAGTTCTCATTGTAATCCCTTTCATCCATCATACATTAACGCTACTCCTGTTCATGACAGGCTCACGCAGTCTTTTCAAGATCATCCGCAAGAGCATCGAAGGTCATTACCAGTGCTTTCATATTTCCTTCGATCACCTCAGGCTTCTTGGCAAACTTATGCTCATATGATGTTCTCATTTCCCTTATAAACGACTCCTTGTCCATTACTCCGCTCACTGCCACAGCAGCCGCAAGCATCGGGGAATTGGGGAAATTCTTACCTAGTGTCTCAACGGATATCTTTCTTGCATCAACTGTGTAGACCTTTCCTTTGTATCCGTTCAGAAGATCCATTATCTCTTCCTTTTTTTTAGGTGTGTTTATGATGATGGAACCGTCTTCCTTAAGACCTGCCGTTACGTCCACCGAATGAAGCAGTGTCTCGTCAACCACCACAACAAGATCCGGAGTATAAATATTGGAATGTACCCTTATCTCATCACGGCTTATCCGGTTATATGCCGTGATGGGCGCTCCCATCCTCTCAGGCCCGTATTCCGGGAAGCCCTGTACATGAGCTCCTGTTTTAAACGCAACATCCGCAAGCAGAAGTGCAGCCGTTTTGGCTCCCTGACCTCCTCTGCCGTGCCATCTGATCTCCAGTCCCTGTTCCATTTCCGTCTCCTTAATACCTATATGAAATCTCATAATCTGTCCAAATGATAAACAGCCATACTATTATATACAACTTTTCCTTATAATGTAAAGTAAAAGCTTAACTTTCTTAAATAATATGTTCCCCAGTCACAGGGCGGCTTATCAATTCATCGCAAACAGATCCGACAGTGACAGCTGGTTCGACTCCGGCAGATCATCCAGTATCCCGAGACGCGTCAATGTATCTATAACCGTATTGGAAACCTTTGTTCTTTCCCTGAAATCATCCCTTGAAATAAACGGACCGTCCTTGCAGGCATCTACTATCGCATCGGCAGCCTTATCACCCAGACCCTCGATACTGCCAAGATGAGGCATGATCTTTCCGTCCAGTATCCGGCATTTATGTGCCTGAGCCTTAAAGAGATCTATGGGCATGAAATCATATCCTCTTGCATACATTTCCTGTACCAGGCGCATATCCCTGAGTTCATCCTGTTCCTTCTTGGAAAGGCTGTCCTCCCTCTTTTTGTAATCTTCGAGATAATGCTCAAGATTAGCCCTCCCAAGACACATCTTTTCATATGAAAATCCCGATGCCCTTATACTGAAGAATGCGGCATAGTAAGCCAACGGATAGTTCACCTTATAATAAGCGATACGCCATGCCATCATAACATATGCGGCAGCATGGGCTTTGGGGAACATGTACTTGATCTTCTCACACGAATCAATATACCATTCGGGCACATCATGGCTGATCATATCCTCCTTCCATACTCCCCATTTATCACATTTGCCCTTTGCAACATTACCCTTTCTGACATTTTCCATGATCTTGAAGGATTCCTCGGAATCCAGACCCATACCTATAAGATATGTCATGATATCGTCACGTGTACAGATACAGGTAGATATCGTAGCCACTCCGCTTTCGATAAGATCCTGGGCATTTCCGAGCCACACATCGGTGCCGTGGGACAGACCGGATATCCTTACAAGATCCGAGAATGCCTGCGGCTGGGCATCGATTACCATCTGCATCGCGAAATCGGTTCCAAACTCGGGAATACCAAGGGTACCCAGTTTTGTCCCTCCTATATCCGATGGTTCGATCTTCAATGCGTGCGTATTCTGGAACAGAGACATAACATCCTTATCATCAAGGGGAACCTGTTGAGGATCCGTGCCTGTAAGGTCCTGCAGCATCCTGATCATGGTCGGATCATCATGTCCCAATATGTCAAGCTTCAGAAGGTTGTGATCGATCGAATGATAATCAAAGTGAGTTGTTACTATATCAGTGTTCATATCATTGGCCGGATGCTGAATGGGCGTGAACGAATATATCTCATCACCGACCGGCAGCACTATGATACCACCCGGATGCTGTCCCGTCGTTCTGTGTATGCCCGTACAGCCCATGGTTATCCTGTTTATCTCACATGAGCGCTTCCTGACGCCTCTTTCCTCATAGTAATTCTTGACATATCCGTAAGCGGTTTTGTCTGCCAGCGTACCTATCGTACCGGCCCTGAATGTTTGCCCGTCACCGAATATGACCTCTGTGTATTTATGCGCCTTAGACTGATATTCACCCGAAAAGTTCAGGTCGATATCCGGCTCCTTGTCACCCTTGAAGCCCAGAAATGTCTCAAAGGGTATATCAAAGCCTTCCTTATTTAACTGATGTCCGCACTCAGGGCACACCTTATCCGGCATATCGCAGCCTGCCCTTCCCGCATAAGCCTTAACCTCATCGGATTCGAAGTCCACATAATGACACTTGGGACACAGATAATGAGGCGGAAGCGGATTAACCTCCGTAATACCCGCCATAGTCGCAACAAAGGAAGATCCGACAGACCCCCTGGAGCCAACCAGATATCCATCCTCCATGGATTTCCACACAAGCTTCTGCGCTATTATGTACATAACGGCAAAGCCATTGCTTATAATGGAATTCAGTTCTCTCTCAAGCCTTGCGGATACCTGCGGCGGAAGCTCTTCTCCGTACATTTCATGAGCTCTGTTGTAACAGATATCTCTCAGTATCCGGTCCGAATTCTCAATTACAGGCGGACATTTATCGGGACGCACAGGCTCGATCACTTCAACCATATCCGCTATAAGATTGGTATTCTTAACAACTATCTCATAAGCCTTATCATATGGAAGATAGTAGAACTCCTCCATCATCTCACCGGTTGTCCTCAGATACAGCGGAGCCTGGTCATCCGCATCCTTAAAGCCCTTACCCGCCATGATTATCCTTCGATAGATCTCATCCTCGGGATCGAGAAAGTGTACATCACAGGTGGCAACAACCGGTTTGTTCAGCTGTTCTCCCAGCTTTATTATCTTCTTATTGATATTGATAAGATCCTCAACGGAATTAACATTTTCATGATGAGGGTCCGCTATCATATAATTGTTGTTGCCAAGCGGCTGGATCTCAAGATAGTCATAGAAATCCGCAATACGGGCAATCTCATCATCGCTCCTCTCATCCACTATGGCTCTGTACAGTTCACCTGCCTCACAGGCCGAACCGATGATCAGGCCCTCCCTGAACTTTTCAAGAAGGCTCTTTGGTATCCTCTGGTTTCTGTGAAAATACTTAAGATGCGAGAGGGAGACCAGCCTGTATAGATTGACACGCCCCACTTCATTCTTCGCCAGGATGATCACATGGTACGACATTGACTTCTTTATTATGTCAACCGAATCTCTTCCAAACTCTTCAAGCGAGCCAAGGTCTTCTATTCCCTTTTCATTAACCATTTTAACAAGCTTAACAAATATCTTTGCGGTACATTCGGCATCATACACTGCCCTGTGATGATTCTCAAAAGGGATCTTAAGTGCCTTTGCAAGATGATCAAGCTTGAACTTGCCAAGATCGGTCAGCAGCGCTCTGGCCATGGCAACGGTATCAAGATATGTAAAGTCAGTCTCAATGGCCAGATCCGCTGCCTTCTGTTTTATAAAGCTCACATCAAACCGGGCGTTGTGTGCCACAAGCGAACATCCTTCACAGAACTTAAGAAACTTAGGAAGCACCTCCGTTATATAAGGGGCATCCTCAACCATCTGATCCGTAATTGTTGTAAGCTGGGTGATCCGGTAGGGTATCGGTTCCTTCGGGTTAATAAAAGTGGAGAACTTATCCGTTATCTCACCGTTTACAACCTTAACCGCCCCTATTTCGATGATACTGTTTTTCTTCGGATTAAAACCTGTGGTCTCTATATCAAATACCACATACGCATCATTGAGCGACTGGCCCTTTCCGTTTACGACTATACCCATGGAATCATCCACGAGATATCCTTCGATGCCGTATATAAGCTTAAAATCCGGATATTTATCCCTGATCTTCGGAAGTGCATGGAAAGCATCCGTAAATGCCTGTACCACACCGTGATCCGTAATCGCCAGAGCCTTGTGACCCCAGCCTGCTGCCCTCTTCATAAGATCCGCAACATCGCTGACACCATCCATATCGCTCATTTTGGTATGACAGTGCAGTTCAACTCTTTTAACGGGCTCATTATCTTCACGAACATTTCTTACCTGAGCCTCACTCTTTTTGATTCCGTTCACATATCCGAGCGAAAGCTCACCGTCAAATTTATCTATATCCGCAACGGCTTTCAGTGTAATATATTTACCTTCCGCAAGATAAGAAAACAGCTTCTCCTGCTGTTCAACACGCGGAAACATCTTAACGGTTATCGTATCTGTATAATCGGTAACATCAAACATCACGATAAGCTTACCGGTTCTTGTTTCACGCTGTTCAAGCCTTATAACCTTGCCATATACGGTCACGTCACCCGTCATACCCTCAAGTTCGGAAATCGGAACAGGCTCGTCATCAAAATCACGCCCGTAAATAACATCCGGATTGTCCGATTCCCTGTAGCTTCTTCTGTATGTACCGCCTTTTTTCGTATCCTTACCCTGATCCTTTGTCCTGTTTTCTTTTTTGCTCTTATCATTGGATCCGTTTTTACTTAAAGGTATGTTCGCAGCTGCTTCAGCCTTTGCGGCAGCGTCAGCATCTTCTTCGGCAGATATGACCTCTGCCGCCATGGATGCGTAGTATTCATCTGCGCCGTCAGGACCGGCCGGCATCACACCGACTGTATCCGTTACCCCTGACGTTCCTTCAGCTCCCACAGCCCCGTCGGAAAGAGACAATGTTATCTTCCTTACTTCCTCCTCCATTTTATGCTCCGAATTAACACGCGACATGCTCATTTCATGATCTTTGAATTCAACAAGCACCGACGCGTCGAGATTACATCTTTCCCGGAATATCTTTTCAAATATCCGGACAATGTCATCCCTGTGTTCTCTGGCAACCAGCGTATCATCAAGCACCAGCTTCATAACATTATCTTCGGGGAATTCGTAATCGGCATGATACAGAGTCAGATAATCGAACTGATTGTAATGCTTGAACTCCTCAAGAATACTGTCCTTATATACATCCATAAGAGTTCTTGCACTGTAGCTGTCTGACAGTTCGAACCTTTCATGAAGGGTGACCTTCATGATGGCACCGGGAAACAGCTGCCTTGATATCTCGCGCTCCACTGCGTAAATATCCTGCTTCTCTATGATATGCGGCACCCTGATATATACCCTGAGCCTGTCACCCGCGGATGTGTTGGATATCTTGACAACCTCTGCATCACTGTACAGCATCGCCAGTTCATTCTTAAGTTCAAGCGTTGGAAATACTTCGTTAAACTGTTTACTCATAACTTCCCCCAATTGTCGAGTTCATATTTAAGGACCGAAAGGAGTTCATCTTCCGGTACCTTCCTTATGATCTCTCCCTTCTTTATAAGCAGGCCTTCACCCTTACCGCCCGCTATCCCTATATCTGCCTCTTTAGCCTCACCGGGACCGTTAACAACACATCCCATGCATGCAACCTTTATATTCAGGTCATAACCTGCAACCAGTCTTTCAACAGACTCGGCAAGCGATATCAGATCTATGTTTGTCCTTCCGCAGGTGGGACATGATACTACGTCTATACCACCGCTCCTTAAACCAAGGGTTTTAAGTATCCTCTTGGCAGATATTATTTCCTCCACCGGGTCACCTGTGAGCGATACCCTGATCGTATCACCTATTCCCTCATTAAGAATGATCCCGAGACCGACAGCCGATTTAATATTCCCCGACCGTACCGTACCGGATTCCGTGATCCCGACATGAAGAGGATACTTTAGTACGGGAGCGATCAGTTCATGCGCCTTCACACACATCATCACATCCGATGATTTGATGCTTACAACCATGTTGTCATAATCACATTCCTCAATTATCTTAACCTTGTCAAGCGCACTCTCAACTATTCCCTCTGCAGTTACTCCGCCGTATTTCTCTATCAACGGCTTTTCGAGGGAACCCGAATTAACCCCCACCCTTATCGGAACATTCCTTTCCTTTGCAGCACTTACAACTGCCTCAACCTTGTCTCTGCCGCCTATGTTTCCGGGATTTATACGTATCTTGTCCGCTCCGTTTTCGATCGCAGCTATTGCAAGCCTGTAATCAAAATGGATATCCGCAACTATGGGAATTGATATCTCCTTCTTTATCTCTCCTATCGCTGTTGCGGCTTCGGGTGTGGGCACAGTGGACCTTATTATTTCACAACCTGCCTCTTCAAGCCTTTTGATCTGCTCCACCGTTGCCTTCACATCCTCAGTCTTTGTATTTGTCATGGACTGTATCCTTATCGGATTACCGCCGCCAATCCTTACATTTCCTATACTTATTACCTTTGTTTTATCCCTGTAACTCATGGTACTCCTTTTCGTTATACTGTGGTAACTGTTCAAAACAGGCAAAATACTTCGTATTTCGCTGTTTTGGATTTAAGACTTACCATCTATAGTACCATGTTTTCTGTTTTATACAATACCTTGTGCTTTTATTGATACATCATCTTCCTACTTTATTTTCATGCGGCACTCTCTTTGTTGTTGTAATAACAGAAGACAACAACAGAACCGGCCAGAACAAGAACTGTCATGATTATCAGAAACACACGCAGTCCCTTGTTGCTGCCTCGCACTTCCGACTGCTTCAGTGTCCGCACCGTTGATGCTCCGACAGCTACGGGCGCCGCATTGGCACACTTTGCTTCGATCGTCTGGGTAAGTATATTGTCCGCCATATCAGCCGCCTCTATATCGATCTCATAATCACCGTAATCAGGGATCACCAGCTCAACGCTTGTCTGTCTGTCACCGGTCACCGCCTCTTCCCCGTTTAATTTCACCGAACGGAAATAATCACCTTCATCATACAGACTAAGTACAATGGTCTCATCCTTGTTAACACTGCCGTCATCCGCCATTCCGTCTATCACGACTCTGGGCATGGTACCGTCAACAATGAATTCGACCGACTTTTCCGTCTGATTTCCCGCATCATCCACCGCCGAAACCTTAAGCACATATTTACCGTCCTCGATCACCTCTTCGTCTTCATCATAATTCATGCTGTTCAGGTATGTCTCATAGCTTACATCATTCTGGTCTTTAATGAACTCACTGAAATTTCCCGGAAGCTTGAAGCTCTTTATATACTTTCTGTCAAGATTTTCTATGTAATCTATCTGCGGTGACGTCATATCCAGCGTAAACCGCATTGTCTTAACAGACGAATTACCTGCCGCGTCTACAGCCTTTACCGTAAGCTCATAGCTTCCCTCCTCCTCCACTGTAATGGAGAAATCATCCGTTTCACCTGTCATGATCCATTCCGGTGACTTACAGGGTTCAAATCCTTTAATGCCCTTACGCTTCTTAAGATCACAGAATACTTTCGCCGTACCGTAATTGTTCTCGCTGATCCTGAAATTAAGTGTCGGAGGTTCATTCGTTATCATTTCATCCTTTATCTTCAGACCTTCCGCCATGGTAATAAGGGGAGGCGTTCTGTCTATGGAAAATCGCAGGTTCTCTTCGTATGTGTTTCCGGCACTGTCCGAGGCCTTAACCGTGAGCTCATATTCACCGTCATTTTTAAAGTAATACGTATTGGAGCTCACGAGTCCCTCGGTCTTATAATCGGCAAGCCGAAGATCGGAAGTTCCGTTTTGAGCCTTGTAAGTTCCTTTGATCGACACATTATATCCATCCTCAAAATTGTCAAAGGCAGTTATCTTAAGAGCTCCCTCCTTATTGAGCACGGCTTTGTCCATGATCCCTTCAAGAAGTATCCCCGGCGCGGTTGTGTCCACCCTGAAACTCTTTCTTATCGCCCGGGAAGTATTCCCTGCGCGATCCGAAGCATGACATTCAACCACATAGTCGCCGTCAACATCCAAAAGACACAGCTCCTTTCCCTTCAGTTCATCCAGCGTCATGGCAGAAGCCGCTATTGTTTCTTCGGTTCCCATCACCATACGTTTTACCGAATATCCGACACAGACACCGGAGGCATGGTCATCGTCTCCCGTTACGGATACTGCCGCTGCTTTGTTGTATATCTTTCCTTCCTGTACACCGTCAAGTGTTATTGACGGAGCGGTTTTATCTATTCCTATCCTTCGTTTCAGAATGCTTACATTACCTGCACGATCCACAGCCTCTATCACTAGCTCACCGCCGCTGTCGGAACCGGTCTCATTGCTCAGCACAAAGCTTCGGCCGGTACCGCTTGTACTGTTATCCGAGGTAAAGCTCTCATCTGACAGGGCATTGTTGTCGAAGCTCACCTTAAGCCCGGCAGGACCTGACCCGGTATCGTTGATCTTTACACTGCATTTTACATTAGTATTTACCCATTCGCCGTCATCGGCATCACAGATAAGCTCAAGCACCGGTGCCGCTGTATCAATGATCACCGTATAACATACCGACTCCATGGAATGTCTGCCTTCTTCTCTTATTATCTGTTCTGCGGCCTGTATCGTCTCTTCACAGATTTCCGCTTCCTTTTTTCTTACAGGTGTGTCATCAGTCTCTTCTTCATATTCTGTCTTTACTTTCTCTTCTTTTTCCTCATCTTCCTTTTCTTCTTTGCATATTTCCACGGCAGAATTTCCGCTTACGCTCTGCACCCGGTCATCGTGGGATATACTGCCGTCATCCTTTGCCGCATCTGAATTTTGCATTCCTTCTTCATCTCCCTTTTCTCCGGTATCCGCAAGTCCTTTATCCTCCGCATTATCTTCCGAAGTCGTGTTATCCTCTGTCCCGTCACCGGATGCATCATTGTCATTTGCCTCAGTTCCGGCGCGTTCTTTATCCGGCTCTTCGTTACCGGCTGCCCTATCATCTTCAGCTTCACTATCAGCTTCTTCAATATCTTCTTCCCTTGCTGCCGAAGCTTCCGCCGCAGCCATATTGTCGGCAATGACCGCTGCTATCATGGCCGCATCGGCCCTGTCTTCGTCCAGCACATATTCCTGCAGCTTCCTGAACCTTATCCGGTATTCCCCGTCCTCAAACGCACCCGGCGCAAGCCTTAAGCCGTCTCCTTCGATATCCTCCCAATTTGAATAGCTCATTCCTTTGTCATTACTTATTGAATACTGGCACTTTGCAGACACCTTAAGCAGTTCTTCAGCCTTCGCATATTCATCGTATATTCCCTTTTCATACTCAAACATATCCTCAAGCGGCTGTTTATCCATCGTAAATTCAAGCTGCGTATTAGTATTTATCGTTTCCCTTTCTCTCGGGTTTATCACAATCCCGTCCGCTCTTGTGATCTTTACCGGCAGCACACGTTCATCGAGTGTTGCATCCGACTTTTTTGTCATCGCATACACACCGTTAATGTTCAAAGAATATCCCCCTATTAATACCATCAATAATACAACTATCCCCTTTTGTATCATTTTCCTCATAAAATATCCTCTGCTCCTTTTCATACTCAGTATCACGTTCTGTTTGTTTCTTCCGCCAGAGCCTTCAGGCGTCTTCTCAGATCGTTTATAACATTTTCCTTATTTCCCGGTGTAAGTTCCAGTGCCTCCTCACCGTATTTAAGTGCACTGGCCTTATCTCCCTGTTCGTCATAAAGCATACACAGACGCCGGCAGAATTCCGCCTCGTATTCGGCTCCTTCATCATCGAACAGTCCGCATTCCACAGCATACCTCAGATCCTTAAGACCATCCTCAAGGCATTCCGTTTCCGCCAGCCTGCAGGTCTCATCCCTTCCCTGCATTCCTTCGTACAGATTGGCCAGCATCAGTGTATTGTCAAACCTTAAATCCTTGTAACCCAGTCCCCTGTTATACTTCGCAAACTCTTCTATACACTCGGAATATCTGTTATTATCCTCCTCAAAAGATAACTGAAGCTTACACAGCCTTTTGTAATACATTGAATCTGGATAATCCTCCTCATTCAGCATATTGAAATATCTCAGTGCTTCCCTGTAGCTCCGCTTGATCGAGAAATAATTTCTTGCCACTTCATAAGCAAATCTCTCACTCGTTTCCGCATCGAGGCAGCCCGATTCAATGTATCCGCATATGATCCGTATTCCTTCATCGGTATATTCACCGTCAACAATGTGCCCTCTCAGTTCATCCATCATATTCTGCGCCGTACTTTCAACCGGCTCGGAAATAACATACTTTACGGCTGCTGCACCGGATGCAAGCAGCCCCGTGACCGCTATTGCCGCGGCGCATCTGGCGACAAGCTTCTTGCAGCTCCTGCCCTTATATGCGTTCAGTGCTCTTAACACCTCATCCATGCTGCTGTATCTTCCGTCCTTATCCTCTGCAGTACAGCCGAGTATAATGGTCTTAAGTCTGGCCGGGATCCGTCTGTCATTCCTTATCAGCTTCTCCTGCTGCTTAAGATCCCTGACAGGCCTCTTACCGCTCTGCATTGCGTAAATAAGCATTCCGAACGCAAAGATATCCGTCCTTTCATCCAAAAGCTCTCCACGGTTGTAGTACTGCTCCGGGGCTGCAAATCCCGGAGTTCCGTACAGGGAGCCCCTGTCTGCTATTCTTCCCGCAATACCGAAATCTATCAGCTTAAGGCTTCCATCCGTCTTAAGCATTATGTTTTCAAGCTTCAGATCCAGATACAGAATGGACGGCTTGCATTTATGCAGATACCTTATTCCTTCGGCAATCCTGATCCACCATTCCGTCAGGACTTTTCTGCCTGCATGTTTACCTCTCAGAACCCGATCAAGAGTCACTCCCTCTATATAATCGCTGACGATCACATAACCGTCCTGCTCCTGCCATGCGTCAACGATCCTGGGAAACATCTCATAATCGAGCCTGATCATCATGTTAATTTCATTCTGCGCAAGCCACCCCATGTCATCATCACCCGATTCAAGGTATTTCACCGCCCATTTCTTGCCGATCGAAATATCTTCGGCAAGATATACACTGGAGCTGCCTCCCTTACCAATACATGTGACAATACGGTATCTGTCGCGCAGAATCATACCATTTGACAACATAAAATCACCTCGGTCTTTCTGTGCTTACCCGAATTCATATTAAATATATTTGTTGGAATATTGACGGATTCCGTCCGATATGTTGATCAATAACGTGATTACATAGTAACTGATTAGACTTTTATTTGTCAAGCAAAATTTGTAACTTCGTCCGGCAATCATACCGGAGACTTTCCTATCAGCCTGATTATATCTGCATCATCAGCATCCGGATACATTTCTTTTACGTGCATGAATATCCTGTTCCGGGATTCCTCAGGTTTCTGCGAATACGCTGCAGTCACCTTATCATACCCCCATACAGCCTCCGGGGGAAGCATTATGGAGACAGGCATCCCGTATTCTTCACCGCGTTTATTCTTTCTTCTTTGGAAATCAACTATCACCAGGTAGATCTGCATCTGCAGTCCGGTTACAATTCCGGGGTAATTCTTTTCCCCGCCTTTTCCAAATCCCGCAGCCTTCTTAAGCTCCGTCGAGAGGATACGTACATCCTTAAATAGAGCATCACCGTCTTCATCTTCACCGATGAAGAAATCCATGATCTTCTTCTCTCTTCTGCCTGCAAGACCATCCTGATATCTTGCGTCAAAATCATAGCCGTTCCTGCGGAAGTTCACGAAATAAGGCAGCCATTCAAGACTTATAAAGCCTGCCTTATTTCCAAAGAACTTACCGTATGCCACCTTACCGCTTGCAGCGATCATCTCTCTCCATTCCCAGGGATCCTCTTTACGGATACCGGACCACCAGTAATCCGGCGAAGTATGTTCTTCCGCGGAAAAGCCTTTCACCTCATTCCCGAACAGTGGAAGAAATCCTATCTCATTTATCCAATTCACAAGCTCATGCCATGTTCTTATCCTGTAGGGATCATCCCAGCTCATGCCGCGCATTATCCACTCGCCGTTTTCTACCGACATTTTTTCTCCTTGATGACTTTTGCAAACTCCAAAGTAACAATAAATATCTGTCCGTTAAATCCTTAAAGCAGCGAACAGATACATTCCTCAACCTTCTTCATATCGGCTGTGGGTTCAAATCTTGCCACAACATTACCGTTGCGGTCTATCACAAACTTCGTGAAATTCCACTTGATATCCGGCTTGTCTGCCCAATCGGGATCTGCTGCATTAAACATATTCTCAAGCACTGCCTTTAACTCATGCTCATCAAATCCTTCAAAACCCTTCTGTGATTTAAGATATGTATACAGCGGAAGTTCATTCTCACCGTTAACATCGGATTTCTTCATCTGAGGGAAGGTTGTGTTGTAGTGAAGTGTACAGAATTCATGTATCTCCTCATCAGTGCCCGGTGCCTGTGCACCAAACTGGTTACAGGGAATATCAAGTATCTCAAGTCCCTTATCATGATAGTCCTTATACAGCTGCTCGATAGGTTCATACTGAGGTGTAAATCCACAGCCGGTAGCTGTATTTACAATAAGCACCACCTTGCCCTTATACTCTGAAAGACTAAGCTTCTCACCTTTTCCTGTTGTTACATCATAATCGTAGATCATTTTTTCCTCCTTATACACTGTTTGATGTGTAACTATTCAGAACAGCACAAATATTTTAAAATATGACTCTCATGCTTGCATGAAAGAGGCATGTTTTATAAATATTTGTATTGGATGAATCCAAAACAGCGAAAAATACGAAGTATTTTGAGCCTGTTCTGAATAGTTA
>JAEEHY010000074.1 GCA_016281085.1 Lachnospiraceae bacterium | reverse complement strand
TATACAGAGTGAATACCGCTCCCGCAAGAGGATTGTCCTTTACAGTATCGGCCTTCATGAAGCTTACGTTTGCTCTTACCGTCGAATTGATGCAGGTCTTTACTGTCAAAGCGGCATCATCCGCACTCTGATTCTGCGTAATATCGAAGCTTATATGCTCATTGTTTACAAGGTATCCGTCCGGTGTCTTGGTCTCCACGAAATAGTATTTACCGTAAGGAAGCTGCTTAACTGCGATCCTGCCGTCCTTCGGAGTTACCATTACGGTATCCGTTTCCTTCACGGAATAAGCGTATACACCGTCTTTACCGCTTACAAATACCTTATCACCGTCTGCAGTAAACAGAGCAAATTCAGCTCCTTCAAGCGCATTTGCAGGTGTCGAATCATCAACCTTAAGAAGCTCGACATTACCGTATATCTTATCATTTACCATTTCTACGGTTTCGGGAGCTTTAATGCTTGCCTCAACATTCGCCGCATTTATAACTGCTGTCTGACTCTTTGTTATGGAAGGCATTGCATATCCCTCAGGAGCCGATACCTCCTCAAAGAAATATGAACCCCATTCAAGACCGGTTACAACTATTTCTCCGTTCTTATCGGTAACATAGAGACCGTCTGCAGTATTATTCTTTATTTCAACCGTCTTATCTTCGTCCAGACGATAGAACCTGAACTGTGCACCCTCAAGTGTGCCCTTCTTCTCTCCGTCAACAGCATAGTACTTAACAAGCTTAACCGAGCCCTTATAAGCCTTATTCTCAAGTGAAAGCTTATATTCTCCGGTATAATCCAGCTGTGTCGCACTTATCGTAAATACGATCTCTGTACTATCAAGCTCATAGCCGGCAGGTGCTTTGGTCTCCTTAAATGTGTAATTACCCCAAAGAAGATCGCTTACACTTATGATACCGTCTGCTCCCGTTGTATACTTTCCGTATTCACTGTTGTGTTTTATGCCAAGTGTTGTTTCTTCCCTGTAGAGCGTGAACTCTGCTCCGGCAAGGCCGTTCTTTGACACTCCGTCTTCCGAAACAACATACTTAAGCAGCTCAACCTTACCGTTAACAGGTGTATTAAGTGCTGTACCTGCATCTACTGTACGATCCATATTTGACTGGTCGATCGTAAATGCGTACTTCTCGCTGTTTGCCTCATATCCCGGTGCGGGATTAACTTCCTTGAAGTAATAGCTTCCCGCCTTAAGATTTCTGTTCGTTGAAATAACGCCGTTCACATCAGACTTAATGCTCTCATAGCCTTCAACTACCGTATCATCCTTAGCAGAATACAGGGCAAATACCGCTCCCTCGACAGGATTACCGGTAACGCTGTCTTTCTTAAGAAGCTTAGCGGAACCGAGTACAAGCTCATTTTCAACCTTAAGCTCGTTACCCTTGACATCAACTGTTATTTCACTCGAAACATTATCTGCATTTACTTCAAAGATATATTCTGTAACATCATCAAGAATATAGCCTTCGGGTGCCTTGGTCTCCTTAAAGAAGTAGGTACCCCATACAAGGCCGTTTGCCTTAACATAACCGTTATCGTCCGATATAAGATCCTTCTTTACCGGAGCGCTGTCTCCCTTCTTGTACAGATCGAATACTGCACCGGCGAGTCCGTCATTTGTACCCTTCACAACCTTCTTAAGCTTAACGGAACCTGTCTTTTTGTCATTGACAACTATTGCCGAACCGTCAATGCTCATATCGGGATTGTCAATGGTAACTGTCTTACCGTCATCTGCCGCCGAGATCTTAAAGGTATATTCTTTCTCGCTCTTTATGTAGCCGGCAGGTGCCTCGGTCTCAACAAAGTAATAGTTACCTGCACCGAGCCCTGTCTTTGATACCTTTCCGTCAGCACTGCTTGTTACTGTACCAAGGCTTGAAGCCTTTCCGTCCTTAATCTTAAACAGTTCGAACACTGCTCCTTCAAGCCTGTTGCCGTCTACATCCGTCTTGACAAATTCAACAGCGGCCTGTATGAGTGTATTCTCAAACTCATACTCAACCTTCTTGGCCTGCTCGTCGATCCTGAACTCAAACGGCGAATCAACCTTATTGTATCCTTCGGGTGCCTTCTCCTCATATACTCTATAGGTACCGTAAGGAAGTCCCGTAACCGAAAGCTTCGCTCCGTCTGTGGCAAGTATCTGCTTAACTGACAGGAAGCCGGCTGTCTTATCATAGCTGTAGCTGCCTGCATCACCGTTTAATTTAACATTCTTCTCATTTCCGTCTTCAACCTTTACAAGACAGAATTCGGCTCCTGCAAGTGCATTTCCGTTATCATCAACCTTCACAAGCTCCAGTGAACCGTATATCTTCTCGTCAGAGAACGTGATATCGTTAAACTCTACCGAAGAAACCGTTGTATTCTCGTTGATCACTGCAGTTGTGCTTCTTGCCGCATCTCCCTCGGGAAGCACATAACCTTCGGGTGCAGCAACCTCTACAAAGTAATATGAACCGTAAGGAAGAGACTTAACTACTATTTCTCCCTTAACATCTGTTGTATAAAGCTGTTCATCATCAGGATAGCGTACCCCGTTCTTATAAAGCTCAAATACCGCACCGGCAAGAACATTACCCTCGCCGTCATCCTTTATGAGCCTTACGGTACCTTCCTCCTCCTTATCGGTTGCGCCATTGCGTCCTGTAAGGTCAGCGCTCAGATTATCCGCATCTATGGTAAATGAATACTTCGTATCCGTATCTGCGATATATCCTAAGGGAGCAGTCTTCTCAACGAAGTAGTAATTGCCCCATGCAAGAGAGTCTATTTCTATAACACCGCCGCCAGAGGTTGTATACTCGCCTACCTTATGATAATCGGTACCGAAGATCGCGGAGATCTTTTGAAGAATACCCTCTGCATTGGTTGAGTACAGTTCAAACACAGCCCCGTCAAGCTTCCTGCTTCTGTCCGAATTGTACTTCTCGAACTTAACCGAACCAAGCTGCCTTACATTCTCTGCGGTTACTGTAATAACCTGATCCTGCTCACTTATGGTAAAGTCATAAATTTCTGCATTTGCTACATATCCCGGAATGGTAGATACCTCTTTGAAATAGTAGTTGCCATACTCAAGGGCACCTATTGCATCCCTGCCTATCATTCCGTTAACAGTCTCATAGCTTCCGACCTTGACCGGTTCGCCATCATTCTTTCTGTAGAGCTCGAATACTACTCCGCTCAGCGCATTCTCATCATCATCCTTATCAAGCTTAAGGAGCTCTGCATATCCTTTGATCCTCTGATCCCTTACATAAACGGTCTTTACATTAACCGTCTGACGGTTATCCTCGGTATTTCTCTCATCTATTGTGAACATGCCCGCATGCTCGGTTGTGATGATATAACCCTCGGGTGCCCTGGTCTCCTTAGCATAGTAGGTTCCTACAGGCAGTCCGTCAACCGTAAGAGTTCCCTGTGAATTGGTAACATATTCGGATACTGCTCCTGATTTACCGTCACTGTATGAATAGCTTCCGTTTCCGTTATCGGTTGCATAAACCTTATTCTTGTAATCCCTGTCCGAATAGATCTCAAATACCGCACCTGCAAGTACCTTGGAACCGTCTTCGTTAGTCTTGATAAGCTGAACGCTTCCAAGAACCCTGCTGTTAAGCATGGTTATGGTAAGAGGATCCTTGACGGAGCCGGCAACATTATCCTTGTCAAGCGTTACACTGGAAGTCATGCGCTCATCGGCAAGAGCATATCCTGCCGGTGCACTGATCTCCTCGAAATAATATGTACCCCAGTCAAGATCTGTAACATCGATCGTGCCTTCCGGGCCGGTAGTATACAGACCGTCCGTTGAAAGTGCGTTTACAACCTGGGTAACCGCTCCGTCGGCTTCCTTCCACAGCTTGAATGAAGCTCCCTCCAGATTGCTGCCGCTTTCTCCATCTTTCTTAATAAGTCTGATACTTCCCTTGCCGGGAGTATTGGACAGTGTAAGACGTCCCGCTCCGGTGAAGTCAAGGTTTGAGGCATCAACTGTGAACTCGATCTTTGTGTCGATCCTGTCATATCCTACAGGTGCCACGGTCTCTGTGAAGTAGTAGTCACCCCACTCAAGGCCGTCTACCCTGATCAATCCGTCCGCATCTGTTGTATATGTGCCTATCTTGCTCTTCGAATCGAAGATACCGAGGATCTTTGTGCCCTTGTACAGATCAAACTCAGCTTCGCCAAGTCCGGTTTTCACACCGTCAGCAACAGCATACTTATAAAGCTCTGCCTTACCCTTTAATCTGTTATTGTATGCCGTGTTATCCTTCTTTCCTTCTGCATTGGCCTCTACGATTGTGCCCTTATTGGACTCATCCACCGTGAAGAAATATCTGGTCTCTCCATCCAGTACATATCCTTCAGGAGCCTTGGTCTCTACAAAGTAATAAGTACCGTTTGCAAGATCGGCCCCGGTCTGTACAAGCCCGGTCTCATCCGATCTTATAACATCATAATTCTTAACAGGTTTGCCGTTTGCATCAAATAAAGCGAACTCAGCTCCGGCAAGAGCCTCCTTATTGTCGGCATCCTTCTTGATCAGCTTACCGCCTCCAAGGATCAGCTCATCCTTTGCCGTTCCTGCGTTTACTGTCTCTGATACGTTCTCTGCATTGATCGTAAATTCATATTTGCTGTCCTTATCAAGGGCATAACCTTCGGGAGCCTTGATCTCCTTAAAGTAATATGAACCCCATTCAAGACCTTCAGCCCTGGCATATCCGTCTTCACCTGTCACAAGACTCTCATATCCCGCAACAACCTTATCCGATCCAGCATCATAAAGAGCAAATACAGCTCCGGCGAGTGCAGTATCATCTTCTGCATCAACCTTCTTTATGATCGCATTTCCCTTAAGAGGGGTGTTCACGATTGCCGAAAGACCGTTAACCTGCTTCTCGATACCGGGAAGTGTAAGTGTCTGTCCGTTCTGGGCTTCCGTTATAACGAAGCCGTACATATCGGTGTTCTTGATATAACCGGTAAGGGATGCCTCATTGAAGTAATAGGTTCCCGTTCCGAGTCCCTCCACACTTACAACACCGTTCTTATCCGAAGTAACTGTAGTCTGGCTCTTGTATTCGTTACCGATGAGCTTGTAAAGAGTAAATACAGCTCCTTCAAGTGGCTTATCTTCATTATCAACCTTGATAAACCTGACATTGGCTTTTACAAGGCTGTTCTCAAAATCATATTCGGCAACCTGTGCCTGCTTCTCAATCCTGAATTCTCGGGGAGTGGTATCCCTGTTGTAGCCTTCGGGTGCCTTCTCCTCATATATACGGTATGTTCCGTAAGGAAGACCCTTAACGCTCAGATTACCATCCTTATCCGTAGCAAGCTCCTGAACATCTCCGTTAACGGCATAACTGTAGCTTCCGCCTTCTCCATTTGTTGCTACGCCATCTTCCTTATCCCCATTTACACTGTAGAGCTTAAATGTAGCACCGGCAAGAGCCTTCCCGTCCTCATCAACCTTATGAAGCAGAAGTTCTCCGTAAATACGCTCATTCTCAACAGTGATCTCATTAACCTTCGCTACACTGTCCGGACCGATCACTACTGTAGTTGACCTTGCAGCCTCACCTGTCGGAAGAACAAATCCTTCGGGAGCGCTTATCTCAACAAAGTAATATGAGCCCCAAGGAAGATTGTCTACATTTATTTCGCCGTTCGCATCGGAAGTATATACGGTCTTATCATCGGGATAACGCTTCCCGTCTTTGTACAGCTCAAAAACTGCACCGGCAAGTGCATTTCCCTCACCGTCGTTCTTAATAAGACGGATGGCACCGGGGATCTCCTTATTGTTGATCGTATACTTCTCGGTCATATCAATAACGAGATGTTTGGCATCGATGGTAAATCCGTATTCGGTATCATCAAGCTCATACCCCTTGGGTGCGCTTATTTCCTTAATGACATAGTCAGCCCACTCAAGGTTTTCAAAGCTTAATTTACCTTCAGCATCCGTGATTCCTTCGGCTATTGAATTCTCAAGATCGTCTGCCTTATACAGTCCGAACTTCGCACCCGCAAGTACCTTGCCTGTATTCTTGTCGTACTTTATCAGGCTGACTTTACCGTTCAGCCTTGTATCCGTTACCTCGACTCTGATCGTCTCTGCATTATTATCCTTAATTGTAAATTCATACTTCTTTGACGCATCGAAGCTGTATCCTTCGGGAGCAGACTTCTCCATAAAGTAATAGCTTCCGAATTTCAGCGCTCCTATTGTTTCGGCGCTTATATAACCCTGACCGTCTGTAGTATATGTTGCGATAGATTCACCATCTGCACTGTAGAGTTCAAATACCGCACCGGCAAGAGCAGATGCATCCGAAGCATCCTTCTTTATAAGTTCTACGTATCCGCGGATTTCTTCGTTTGTAACCTTGATCCTGGCAACAGCTCCGTTGTTCTTTACATCAAATCCGTATTTGGAGGAATTAACAACAAAGCCGACGGGTGTCTCTTCAACGAAGTAATAACCTGTTCCGTAAGGAAGTCCGGTTACATTTATTTCACCGTTACTGTCTGTTACATATGTAAATGAAGCTCCTTCCTTATCCGAAGATGCGTATACATATGATCCGTTCTGTTTTACGGAATAAACAGGATTGTTCTTCCTGTCATAAAGCCTGAATGCAACATCAGCCATTACTTCTTCCGTATTCTTATTGGTCTTGATAAGCTTAACTCCGCCGCTTACCGGGATATTACTTACATTGATAACATATACCGGTGTGCCGGTGAAGTCGATGACTGACTTATCCGTCTTATTGTCAATTGTAAATGTACCTGTTGACGAAGACGTTCCCACATATCCGGCGGGCACTGTCTCTGTATAGGTATAGGTTCCCCAGTCAAGTGCCTCAAACTCTGCAACACCGTTCTTATCAGTTGTTGCACTCCACTCCTGAGTGGAACCTTCCTTCCTGATCGTGAATGTAACATCCGCAAGAGGCTTAACAGAGCCGTCAAAGTCCGTATACTTCTTAACTATGCGTACCCTTACAGGTATCCTCTTATTGAGGACCGTATATGTTCCTTCATAAGAGCCCTTCGACATGGAAGAGATAATAAGCGGATTGCTTGCGGAATTGTCAACCAGACCATCTGCTCCTACAGTGAACTTCATCACTATATCACTTCCCTCATAACCGTAAGGATAAGTGATCTCCTCAAGCCTGTAATTACCGTAAGGAAGTCCGTCCACATAGAGCCCACCGGACTTAGTGGTAAGTCGCGAAACACCTGATGTACCTTCGGTGTAAGTGTAAGCTCCCGCTTCTCCGCTTACATAAACAAGCTTATCCTCATCATCATTCTTAAGATAGAATTCCGCACCGTCTATTGCATCCTTTGATACATTATCCTTCTTAATGATATTGATCCTTCCCGATGCATGCTTACGGTTGATCAGTGTAACATTCTGATCAAGCTGTTCAAGAGTCTCTCCCTTAATATAGATGTTCTCAACCTTACCGTTTACTACATCGAAATCCTTGCCGCCGTTTATTGCCTTACCGTTTGCATCTGTTTCCTGAACAGTATATGTTCTCATTGTCGGCAAAGGTGAGAAGGTAACGGTTTCGCCTGCCTTTATGGGAATGACCTTTACACTCTTTGATTCATTACCGTTAAGATCGTAGTAAGCGGTTCCGTTCCAGTCCGTTGCCTTATCGGAAGACAGTGTCACATAGAACTGTGTTCCGTCATTTAACTCCTTACCGGTTACGTCGGTGAAAGATTTGGTAACTCTGATCCCTGCAAACATCCTGTTGGTGATCGTAACGTCTTCATCACCGTCCACCGTTACGGTACAGCTCTGATCCGAAGCACCAACCCTGCAGGTCTTTGATTCGCCGTTTACATTATATGTAACTTCGTACTCGTTTCCGTTAGGATCGAGAGCCTTCTCCTTTACCTCGGTCACAGTATAGGTATCATATTCAAGATCCGAAATCTTCTTGGTTTCTCCAACATTAAGGACAACCTCACTGTAATCCTTTGTGAAGTAACCCTTCGATTCGTTGTAGTACTCTCCGTCACTGTTCTGAACAGTCACATAGAAGGTTTTGTTTGTTGAATCCGTGGGAATGACACTCTTAAGAAGACTGATCGAACCAAGTTCGATTATCTCCTTATTGTCAAAAGTCATCTCCGATGCTTCATTGGCATCGATACAGATATTGGCAAAGTCGGTTGAATCTGACTGGTCATATATCTTGTAGTACAGCTCCTGCTTGATCTGGTTTATTGCATAACCGACAGACACGTTCGTAACATCTACTTTTATAATGTAAGAAACCGTATCATTCTCATAACCTTCGCGTGAACCTGTTTCGGATATCCTGTAATAATGGGTACCCTCATCATCCTCATCATATGCAATTGTATCAAATGTCACAGCCTCACCATTGTTAACAGTACTCTGTAACGTCTTCCAACCTCCGTTTACATACTCTTCAAGCTTAAACTCAAATGTTTCGGATGACAGAGGTGTTCTGCCGTCAATGGTTTTCTTAGCCTTAAAACCGGTTGATGCTCCCTCGAAGATCTTGCCGTTATAAGGCCACATATGACCTTCATGTCTCTCATCATACATCTTCCTAGCAATAACACAACCGTTGAAGTCACCGCCGTCAGGGAACTGTATATAAGCCTTGGGCGCGATTATATGTCCAAAGTGGGCATGTGAACCCATCATTGTTATATTCTCTGTATTGGGAAGGATAAATACAATACTCGAATTCTTGCCGTATTCAGCGGGCGTTGCCGTACTTCCGTTTACGACCACACTGGGGAACTTACTTACATCCTTTGAACTGTTTACTATAAGGATGGTATCAACTGCGGACTGAATATCAGCTCCGAAAATATTAACGGATACAATATCATCCAGCGAGTCAATGGTATAAGTACTTCCCGATCTGATATTGAGCTGCTTGTTTACGATATAATAGTTATCGGTCTTCTGATTCCTGTCTATCGTGTAACCGGAATTAAGTCCTGCCACTTCTTTCTCAATGGAAGCAAATGCCGCATCGAAATCGATGAAGTCATCCGTATAATACAGACCGTTACATATATTTATACCGTAGCCGTTCTTATTAACGTAGATTCCCGTATACGGATCTTTGGTATACATTCCGTTATTTACTGTTCCCGCATAGAAGTTGCCGCCGCCGACAGAACCCCACCAGTTATCCTGTGTAATATTGCCCTTAACGAAACTGCTCGCAGGGTATTTAGCCGCTTCTGTACCCCAGTAGTGGATATAGAAATCTCCGCCCACTGCCATGGGACCTACCATATGGTTGTGATCCTCAAGTGAATCCCTGATGAATACATTATAGTTGTTAAGGATATATCCTATATGATACGAACCTCCTTCGGTAAAGATCGTATCTGTGGTTGCAAACTCTGCCGATACATAAGGAGAGAAGCTGTCCACGTTAACTGTTACTTCCTTAACCTCACCGTTTCTTTCCGTGACAACATTACCGGTTACATCTTCCATGCCGGTGATCTTTCCGTTCTCATCTTCATTAAAGTGATAGGTCTTAACCTCTTCAATCTCACCCTTGTAATCATTTTCCGGTTTATTCTTATAAACGATATTAACCTGTACTCCGTTTGAAGGTTCAACCTCTTCACCGTCTACGGTAAAATAAATATCATATGCATAAAGATTAACAAGCGAAACACTGCTGTTATTATTCGCATTGGCTACATCCTCTGTGATCCTGCTGAGTAACTCAAGATTATTCTCCGTCGTGATCTCATCGGCATGAAGCACTGCCTCATCGGGAAGATCGGCAGCATCATTAAGAGAAACAGTTATGTCAACCTTGGAGTCCGAATAATCATAAACTCTCTTAACATATTCCTCTTCAGCTTCCTTATCCTCTTCTTCGGTTTTTTCATCTTCTGCCGAAGCTTTGTCATCCTTTGCTGATGCATCGGCATCATCGGCATCCTTTTCATGCTCAACGAAAACATCGCCGTCAGCCTGTTTAAGTGTAACGCTGACAGCTCCGTTATCAACCGAAGCAATTGAATACCCGGCCTTTATATTACTTACATTTTCACCTTCTATATATATAGTAAAAGCTTCATTATTTAATCCCGAAAGTCTGAGACTTGATGTTGCAGTGGAGAGAGAAGATACAACACCGTTGCTGACCTGCCTTCCGTTACATGTGATATCAGCCGCTGTTTTAATATACAGACTGAAGTATGCATTCTTCTGAAGAGAAGATGAATCAACCGTCAGGGTAAGATCATCATATCCCGAACCCTTGACCTCATAGCCGCCCGAGGTAACACGAAGACTCCTGGCTATCCTGGGCGCATCCTTTGAAATGAGAGTTATCTGAGGATTTCCGTCACGACGGGTCGTATATTCAACACTCATTCCTTCAGACAAAGACCTGATCTTTATCACGGTCTTTTCCTTTTCAAGTCCGCTGATATGATATACACCGCCGTTGCTCTTGATCAGCTCGCCGTTAAGCACCCTGTCATAATCAATTCCGGCGCCGCCTGTGATAGCAAGCCCGAAGGTATCACTTCCGTTCATACGGTCAGTGTTTATATATAAGGTAGCATCATCGCTCCCCGTAACCTCTATCCGGTCCTCATAAGCGTTCACCGTCTCCGACAGTTCAGAAACAGGCTCCGATAACAGATTGGAGGAAGCATCACCGATCCTTATCTCAATCTCCTTATCACTGTTGTCAACAAGTACTTCCCCGGTTCCTTCCGTGTTCTCTGTGACAATGGTGTCCTGTCCGACAGCGATACTGTCCTCGTCATGCTTCTCTTCCAGAATAACAGCTTCGGACGGCTCACTGATAATACCCGTTCCAGCACTTGCCATTACGCTGTATGTATTCTCCATAAGCATAGCTGTAAGTGCTACCATTGCTACAGTTGATTTAAGCAACTTCCCTCTCTTCATTTCTCTCTCCTTTTGAAGCGTACTTTTAGCATCTATAAGTTAAGACTATCGTATGTTACAAAATGGCTCAAACTTGTATACAAGTTCTCAAAATAAAATCACATAATTTTGCACAATACAAATCACATTATAACATGGATGGTTGAAATAATACATACAGTTTTTCAATTTTTTTAAAATTCTGAAAAATAAAAACAACGGCGTGACATGATCACGCCGTTGAAACATCGATTTTTATACATGGTCGTGTCAATGTGACACAATCACTTTTTTAACTTAATTTAGGCATTAACGATCTTGCCAAAATCGGGCTTGAGAGAAGCTCCTCCGATCAGACCACCGTCGATATCCGGCTTGCTGAGAAGCTCAGCTGCATTTGCTGCATTCATCGAACCGCCGTACTGGATACGAACAGCCTCTGCTGTATCAGAATCATACAGCTCGCTGATATAATCACGGATCAGCTTGCATACCTCTTCAGCCTGGTCAGCTGTAGCGGTCTTACCTGTTCCGATAGCCCAGATAGGCTCGTAAGCGATAACAAGATTCTTAACCTGATCTGCACTGAGTCCGTCAAGATCCCACTTGATCTGTCTCCTGATCCAATCCTCATATACGCCTGCCTCACGAAGCTCAAGGCTCTCGCCGCAGCACAGGATCGGTGACAATCCTGCTTCAAATGCCTTCTTTACCTTCTTATTAATAAGTATATCATTCTCACCGAAGATATCTCTTCTCTCGGAATGACCGATTATGATGTACTTGACTCCGGCATCCTTAAGCATGGGAGCTGAGATCTCACCTGTAAATGCACCCTTGTCTTCTATATAGAAGTTCTGTGCTCCAAGCTGTACGTTGCTGCCCTTGATCGCTTCCGCTACGGGGCAGATATCGATTGCCGGTACGCAGTAAACCACATCAACATCATCATTCTTTACAAGATCCTTAAGTGTGTTAACCAGTTCAACTGCCTCTGAAGGTGTCTTGTTCATCTTCCAGTTACCGGCTATTATTCTTTTTCTTGACATTTTTTTCTCCTCTTTATTTATGCTATTACCTGCTTATACTCATAAGCAGACTCAAAAATGCTTCGCATTTTTTCGTTCGCTTCGCGCGTACTTGAATCCTACTTGTCGTCTGCCGCATAGACTCCGGGCAGTTCTTTGCCTTCAAGGAACTCGAGGGAAGCGCCGCCGCCTGTTGAGATGTGGCTCATCTTATCGGCGAAACCAAGCTGGTTACATGCTGCTGCAGAGTCACCGCCGCCGATGATCGTTGTTGCATCTGTCTCTGCAAGAGCCTTGGCAACTGCTATCGTTCCCTTGGCAAGTGTGGGATTCTCAAATACTCCCATAGGTCCGTTCCATACAACGGTCTTGGCTGACTTAACAGCATCAGCGAAGAGCTCCTGTGTCTTGGGACCTATATCAAGGCCTTCCTTATCTGCGGGAATTGCACTCGAATCAACATATGTAACATCAATAGGTCCGTCGATGGGATCCGGGAAAGCATCAGCAACACCTGTATCAATAGGAAGAAGAAGCTTCTTGTTAAGCTTCTCGGCCTTAGCCATCATTTCCTTACAGTAATCAATCTTCTCGTTGTCCACAAGTGACTTACCTATCTCATAGCCCTGAGCCTTAAGGAAGGTAAATGCCATACCACCACCGATGATAAGGGTATCAGCCTTCTCAAGAAGATTATCTATAACGTTAAGCTTGTCTGCAACCTTTGCTCCGCCAAGGATGGCAACGAAAGGACGTACGGGATTCTCAACAGCATTGCCGAGGAAATCGATCTCCTTCTGCATAAGATATCCAACTGCATTTGTGCCGCCCTTTTCGGTGATGTACTTGGTTACAACAGCAACAGAAGCATGTGCCCTGTGAGCCGAACCGAAAGCATCACATACGTAATCATCAGCAAGCTCCGCAAGCTCCTTGGCAAATGCCTCACCTGCCTTCTGCGGCTTGGTCTCCTCTTCGCCCCTGAAACGGGTATTCTGAAGAAGAACAACATCACCGTCCTTCATATCAGCAACCGCCTTTGTTGCCGCATCACCGGTAACATTGTAATCAGCAACGAAGTTAACTTCCTTGCCAAGCTTCTCTGACAGCCTCTTGGCTACGGGTGCAAGTGACTCACCTTCGTTGGGGCCGTTCTTTACCTTGCCCAGATGTGAGCAGAGAATAACCTTTGCACCGTCCTTTACAAGCTTGTTGATCGTAGGAAGAGCTGCAACTATACGTGTCTCGTCCGTAATCTCACCATTCTTTAAAGGAACGTTGAAATCACACCTTACCAGTACTCTTCTGCCCTTTGCGTTGAAATCATCAACACTCTTCTTGTTCAATGACAT
>JAEEHY010000073.1 GCA_016281085.1 Lachnospiraceae bacterium | reverse complement strand
GACGGTGCTTAAGTCTGATTATGTTCTGTTTGCCAAAAGTCAGGGTATCATGACTAAGGATCTGCTGCTTAAATATGTGATCAGAAATTCTCTTCTGGGAGTTATCACAGTGATGGCAATGCTGTTGGTTGGCCTTCTTACAGGATCGCTTGTAACGGAAAGTATCTTTTCTATACCGGGGATCGGATTTCTTTTATCCAGTGCGATTTCAGCAAATGATTATAATGTGGTGATCGCCTTGAGCTTCGTGTTTGCGGGGATCTATGTAGTCGCAAGGCTGGCGCTGGATATTCTGTACGGTATATTGGATCCGAGGATCCGTATTGCGGGGCAGGTAAATTAGTCACAGGAGGTTGGGTTTGATGGATCAGTGGACAGAGAAAGATTTCCAATTTGTTAAAAGAGAAGAGGATATGGAGATAGATACCGTTTTTGCTGGCGACAGTTTTCTTAAATCTGTTGTGAAAAGGTTTTGTTCCAAAAAGTCCAATATAGTCGGACTTATCCTGCTTCTTCTCTTAATCCTTATGGCGGTGATAGGATCGCATATATCCGGATATGATTACTCGGATCAAAATCTTGACCATGCGGATATGGCGCCGAAGATACCGGGTATTGCTTCGGGTACCGAGTACCTCTTTGGTACAGCAGGTAAAATAAGACAAAACCGGTATGAAGAGCTTGGGCTTAACGATACATATTATTATTTCGGTACGGACAGTCTTGGACGAGATCTGTTTTCGAGATGCTTTCAGGGACTTCGTGTATCCCTTTTTATTGCACTTGCGGCCGGCCTGACGGATCTTATAATAGGCATGAATTACGGCATGATTTCCGGATTTATCGGTGGAAGGACAGATTTTATAATGCAGCAGATAGTTGATATATTCGGAAGCATTCCGACGTTGGTGATCGTAACGATACTTATGCTTATTATGAAGCCGGGTATAGGTGCTATCATTTTCGCTCTGATACTGACAGGCTGGATGGAAATGAGTATGGTTGCCAGAGCTCAGGTGCTGCGACTTAAGGAACAGGAATTCGTACTTGCCGCAAGGACGCTCGGGGCAGGTAATATGTTTATACTCTTCAGGGAAATGCTTCCGAATATAGTAGGTACACTGATCACGCAGATAATGGTAACGATTCCGGACGCGATCTTTCTGGAAACATTTTTGAGCTTTGTAGGGTTGGGGCTTCCGCTTGGAGGCTGCTCTCTGGGAAGCCTGATCTCGGATGGATTTGAGAACTGCCTCCTGCATCCCTATAAGCTTTTTCCGTGCATGATAATACTGGTTGCGCTCATGCTTGCATGTAACCTTGTGACGGATGGTCTTAAGGATGCTTTTGATTACGGAGCCGGAAAGGCATAAATGCGGGATTTGTGATTTTGCCGATACTGTGGTATGATAGTGGTCGATTGTAATCAGTGTAATAACCTGTGTTGTATTGACAGGTGAAAGATGACTGTTCTTTAATAGGAGGATTTCAGAGTATCATGTCGACTTTACTGGTTCTTGCCATTGCACCCGGTGCCTTTATCGTATATAAGATTTACAGGCAGGACAAAATTGAGAGGGAGCCGGCGGCTCTTATCAGAAAACTGCTCATTGCGGGAGCTGTTTCCGTTATTCCCGTGCTGATACTGGAGATTATCGCGGGAGTCATTCTGGATGGATTTAACGACATGTTTGCGCTCAGTGATAAAGTGTACGTTTTTTGGGACGCCTTTATTTGCACGGCACTGATCGAGGAAGGCGTTAAATATTTTGTATTAAAGAAGTTTACATGGAAAAATGAGGAGTTCAATTATACCTTTGATGCCATAGTATATGCGGTAAGTGTCGGAATGGGATTTGCCATAATTGAAAATATCGAATATGTACTGGCAAACGGTATGGGAAACGCAATACTCAGGGCATTGACATCCGTTCCCGGTCATGCCGTTTTCGCTGTATATATGGGATATTACTATGGATGCGCCAAGCTGTGTGAGACTGGTGGTGACAAACGAGGTGTAAAAGGTTTTCTGAAAAAAAGTCTGTGGATCCCGGTTGTGATCCACGGTTTCTATGACTATTGTCTCATGAGGGACAACGGGTGGCTGGTACTTGTTTTCTTTATATTTATCATAGCTTTGTATATAATTACAATAAAAAACATAGGTAAGTATTCGGCAAATGACGCGGCGATAAGTGATGGAGTCATTGACGTTGCTTATAAAGAAGAGCAGTAGTGATCACAGCAGGAAAGTGAGGGAACTATGCAGGAATTGGACAGGGAATTCCATATCAAATGTGTTAAAGGCGATGTGGGAAGATATGTGATACTTGTAGGTGATCCCGGAAGATGCGAAGTGGTTGCATCATTTTTTGATGATGCAAAACAGGTTGCGTACAACAGGGAATACAATATTTATACCGGTTATTTAAACGGAGAGAAGGTCAGTGTGTGTTCAACCGGTATCGGCGGACCGTCAACAGCTATTGCGGTAGAGGAGCTGCATCATATCGGTGCCGATACCTTTATCCGTTGCGGTACATGCGGAGGCATCGAGCTTAATGTACAGTCCGGCGATATTGTCATAGCAACGGGTGCGATAAGGTATGAACACACTTCATTGGAATATGCTCCCATTGAGTTCCCGGCAGTGGCTGATCATGATATAGTTAATAAGCTTAAGGAAGCGGCTGATGAAGAAGGAAAGACCTGTCATGTCGGAGTCGTGCAGTGTAAGGATTCATTTTACGGACAGCATTCACCCGAGAGTATGCCTGTCGCCGACGAACTGCTGAGTAAGTGGGAAGCCTGGAAAAGGCTGGGAGTCAAGGCATCGGAAATGGAATCCGCCGCACTTTTTGTTATAGCGTCTTCGCGTGGATGCAGGGCAGGTTCATGCTTCCATGTTATTTGGAATCAGGAGCGTGAGAAGGCCGGGCTTGATCAGGCTATGAGTGAGGATATAACCGCAGCTGTGAGGATAGCGGTTGAAGGGATGAGGAAGCTGATCGAGTACGACAGGAGGATGCAGACAGACAATGCATAGTCTGTTTCATATATTAAATATTAAAGTTTAAAGGAGATTATTATGACGATCATAGTTACAGGTGGAGCAGGTTTTATAGGAAGCAATTTCGTATTTCATATGTTGGACAAGTACCCGGATTACAGGATAATATGTCTGGACTGTCTTACATATGCCGGCAATCTTTCCACCCTCGAACCCGTTATGGACAATCCGAATTTCAGGTTTGTCAAGGAGAGCATTACCGACAGGGAGGCTGTATATAAGCTGTTTGAAGAAGAGAAGCCTGATATGGTGGTTAACTTCGCGGCTGAGAGTCATGTGGACCGTTCCATCGAGAACCCGCAGGTATTTCTTGATACGAATATCATAGGTACATCCGTCCTTATGGATGCCTGCAGGAAGTACGGGATCAAGCGTTACCATCAGGTTTCAACGGATGAGGTTTACGGCGATCTTCCGCTGGACCGTCCCGATCTTTTCTTTACGGAGGAGACACCTATACATACCAGCAGTCCCTACAGCTCGTCCAAGGCCGGAGCAGATCTTCTGGTACTTGCATATCACAGGACTTATGGTCTGCCTGTGACTATAAGCCGCTGCTCAAACAATTACGGTCCGTATCATTTTCCGGAGAAGCTCATTCCTCTTATGATAATAAATGCGCTTCATGACAAGCCGCTTCCGGTATACGGTGAAGGAATAAATGTAAGGGACTGGCTGTATGTTGAGGATCACTGCAAGGCAATAGACCTTGTTATACACAATGGACGTGTCGGTGAGGTGTATAATATCGGCGGACACAATGAAATGAAGAATATCGATATAGTTAAGCTTATATGCAAGGAGCTTAGCAAGCCGGAGAGTCTTATAACCTATGTTACGGATCGTAAGGGGCATGATATGCGTTATGCAATCGATCCCACCAAGATCCACAGTGAGCTCGGATGGCTTCCGGAGACTAAGTTCGCTGACGGTATCAAAAAGACCATCCGCTGGTATCTCGACAATGAATCGTGGTGGGCACCTATAATATCGGGTGAGTATCAGAATTACTATGAAAAAATGTATGCGGACAGATAAAGATTAATACAGTTCTTTCAGCTTGTTGTATACGGCTTCGGCAACGGCCCTTGACGAATTCTCGGTAAGGTGGATGTTGTCGGGGCCGTATTCCACATAAGGCATTATATCCAGGTAATTGTCACCGTATTTTTTCTCGAAATGTTCATTTATCCCTTTGTAGGCATTGGGATCCATATCGCCGCGGTTTGTTGTTCCAAGTACCAGGTATTTTTTCAGTCCGTCAATTTCCAGGAAATGGTCTATCGAATCCATGACAGGAACTATATTATCAACGGACTGGGCGAAGTCATTGGAACCTACCCAGAATACATATATGCTTGAAGGGTCTTTAACTCCGCCGAATTCGGTATATGACCAGAAGATCTCATCGGTTTTGTAGCCGAAGTAACCTGCACCCGTGACATTCCATCCGGAAATGTCTGCCAGTACCCTCCACGGAGCCTGCGGATTGTCCTTGTTGTTATTGTCCCATCCGAGTGAACCCTGTGTAAGTGAGTCACCCAGCCATACAACATCCACATGATCTTTTTCCCCTTTATAAACAGTTTCCGCATTTGAAGCTGCGGGAGGCAGAGTTTCTTCGGTGGTATCAGATGAAGAGTCATCATTCTCTTTTGATGTATCATTTTCCTGTTCGGCTTCAGGGACAATATTATCATTTTCATCATCGGAGTTAACGACGATAACAGGCTCTTCGGCCGCAGGTTCACTTTCCGAAGGCTCATCGGCCGCGGGCTCGTTTGCTTCAGGTTTAGCGCTCACAGCAGCAGCCGGACTGTCCGGTGATGCACTGTTACTGCCGCATGATGTTATCAGCATGGCTGACGTTATAAGGATACATATTGCCGCTATAACTTGTATTCTTTTGGTTATTTCTCTGATCATTGTATTTACGAGCTCCTTTGGTCATTTATTAACAGTATTATAATATGCTTATTTCTTCAATGTAAAGAAAAAACAGAGTATACCGATATAATATAAAAGTGCTATTTATTGATGCGCAGAATTATGTTATAATGTATCTGAATATCCACATGGATAAATCGGGGGATTGTCCATATGGAAACAGAATAGGGAATTTCATCAGAAATTTGTTATATGTAATGGAACGGACTCTGCTTCAAGGGTAGTGTAAAGCAGATTATGAAAGCTGAGAACCGTCATAAGGCTACGGTACCCCTTATGACAAATAGCAGGGTGTGTCATGAAATGAGGATTGTCGGGGGATTAAAGGGGGAAGCACATGACAAGGCAGGAACAGCAGCAGTATTTAAATCAGGGTTTCACCAGGGACCAGGTGGAAGAGATAAAGCTCGGCCTGGAGGACGGGCTTGATATTGAGCCATATGAGGACAAGGGTTTCTTTGCATTGCAGATGAAGGAAATAAGGCTGGGACTTATGAACGAGGTTCCTGTCGGGCTGTATGCAAGGAAGGACTTTGACTGGTTCCAGATGGAGGAGATAAGGCTGGGGCTTGAGGACAAACTGAATGTAAGGCTGTACGCATACCCCAAGGTTCCTTTCGATACAATGAGACAGATAAGGCTGGCACTCAAGGAGGGTATAAACCTTTCGAAATATCTGAGTCTGCCGGCAGGAACACTTCGTGAACTACGCAAATCGATCAAATCAGGTGTGGATATAGCTCCTTATATTGAAGAAGGTTATGATGAGGAGCAGCTGGAACAGATCCGCATCTGTCTTGAAAAAAAGATCAATGTAAAACCATATATAAATAATGAATTAAGAGGAAGCTCGATAGAACAGATACGAGTCGGGCTTGAAAGCGGGGTCAGCGTTAAGGATTACGCGGGACTTGATTACGAATGGCGTCAGATGCGTGAGATCAGAAGAGGTATGGAGCATCAGGTTAATTACCGGATGTATCTGAACCCGTTGTATGACTGGCAGCAGATGCGCGAGATACGGTTGGGGCTTGAGGATGGACTGGATGTTTCGAGATATTCCAGTCTTATGTATCCGGCAACCGATATGGCGGTTAAAAGGGCGTATCTTGCAGCGGGCATTATTGATGAGAAGCCGCAGGGTGTAGGTGAAGGCAAGGCGATCGCCTACAACAACTTTGAAATAAAGGTCACACCCGATCAGATGACTGCCTATTTCCAGCTTACCGGAAAGAGGGTTGGAATAACAAGGAGCGTTATCAGGAACGCACTCGAGGAAAGGGGAATAGTCAAGGGGATCAAAGAAGATGTTATAAACATGATCCTCACGGATAATGCCGGTAACCAGCCTCTGGTTATCGCGCAGGGGTGTAAATCCGAACCCGGAGAAGACGGATATTATGAGTTCTTCTTCAGGACCGAGCTGAAACGAGAACCCAAGATACTGGATGACGGCAGCCTTGATTATAAGGATATTGACTGGTTCGAACAGGTCAAGAGGGGGCAGAAGCTGGCATACTATCATCCGGCACAGCTTGGCTCCGTCGGCTACACGGTATTTGGGCAGGAATTCCCGCCGATAAGGGGCAAGGAGCAGAGCATACTCACCGGTAAGGGTTTTTATGTCGAGCAGGATAAACAGACATATGTAGCCAATGTGGACGGTATCGTTGAGCTTGAAGGAAGTAAGCTTACCGTGTCCAATCTCCTTACACTGGGAGATGTAACAGCATACATGGGTGATACAAGGTTTGACGGAAACATCTATGTAACCGGAGATGTCGGAAACGGATGTACGATAGTTGCCAAGGATGATCTTATCATTGACGGTTTCGTGGAAGGTGCCACTCTTGAAGCGGGTGGGAATATCATTATCCGTAAGGGTGTAAATGCGCAGCACAGAGGAATGATAAAGGCCGGAGGCAATATAGAAGGAAGCTTTTTCGAAAATGTAAAGGCCAAGGCCGGAGGAAATATCAAGGTAAGTTATATCCTTAAGAGCGAAGTTGAGTGTAACGGTAAGCTCGAGATATCCGGAAGACACGGGTCCCTGATCGGCGGATATGTCTATGCAGAACAGGAGATTGCTGTAAATGAGGTTGGAAATGAAACGGGAGTTAAGGCGATACTTAAGGTCGGAGTAAGCAATGAGACCATCAAGAAACAGATAATCATTACCAATCAGATCAAGAAGATAGAGAAGGAGCTTGATTCACTGGCTACCGCATATTCCGAGCTTGAAGCACTGTATCCGCGTGAAGTGCATGCGGAAATAGAGATGTTTAAGAAGATTGACAGTGCACGTATCGCAAAGAAGGAAAACATAAAGAAGCTCGAAGAAGAGCTTAAGGTGATCAATGAAAAGATTGAGCAGTCCAAGAATGCCAGAGTGGTAATGAGGGGCGGAGTTAATGAAGGTACTGTTGTTGAAGTTAACGGAAAGAAATGGATCGCATCAAGGAGACAGGTCGGGATCATCATTATGGAGGATGAGAACGGAACAAAGATGCTTGATATCTGAGACGGGATATCAGTTGCATTAATGAGTTGTATTTATGGGTTGAACAGACAAATAAGAGAGTAAGGGGAATGTATGGAGAAGATACTTATTGCCGATCATGAAGTGGCCAACATTCAGGAGCTTAAGGGTATACTTAAAGGAACATACGAGATTGAGACTGCTTCTAACATAGACGAGGTTATGAGGATCCTTGAAGAGGAAGGTAAGGAAATTGCGACGGTTATATACCGATTCACAATGACCGATATGGACGGGAACGGTTTCCTGCAGATAATGGACAAGATGGGTCTGCTTGGACGGATGCCTATCCTGTTCATCAATGAGAGAGGTGCGGCCGAGCTTGAGCACAGATCGACTCAGATAGGAGTGTATGACTTTGTTCATAAACCGTTTGTGGCCGAGATCGTCAGACGCAGGGTAAACAATCTGACTACCCTGTTCATATTCAAGAGAGGCCTTGAACAGAAGGTAGAATCGCAGAGCGTTACGATGAACAAGCAGTTCAAGCTGCTTAAGATGCAGCAGGCGGCACTTGCCAAGAGCAAGCAGAACATCGTAGATATTCTTGCGACAGTTGTTGAGGGACGAAGCCTTGAGAGCGGCGATCATATCAACAGGATCAAGGGATATACGGAAATAATCGCGAAGAGGATGCTTAAGGATTATCCGGAGACGGGGCTTGATGAAGAAAAGGTCTCGGTAATAGTATCTGCAAGTGCACTTCACGATATCGGTAAGATCGCGATACCGGATTCGATACTTAACAAGCCCGGTAAGCTGACAAATGATGAATTCGAGTTCATGAAGAGTCATACTATCAGGGGAGCGGACATTGTTAACAATATAAGTGGTATCTGGGATGAGGATTATGCAAGGATATGTTATGAAATATGCCGTTATCATCATGAAAGATATGATGGAAGGGGATATCCGGACGGATTAAAGGGAGATGCGATACCGATCTCCGCTCAGTGTGAATCGGTTGCCGACGTTTATGATGCTCTTGTTACCGAAAGTGTATACAGGGCGGCATATTCGACAGAGGAAGCGTTCAATATGATTATAAGAGGAGAAGCCGGTGTATTTTCTCCCAAGCTTCTGGAATCGTTCAGAAATTCACGTGAAGAATTTGAAGCCTTTTATGAGAAACACAAAGGGCATTGATAAAACAGAAGAAGGGATCGTCAGGATCCCTTCTTTCTTTTGGATGATGTGACCCGCTTGATCGCTTCAAAGGTTTCATCACTTATTATGTGTTCAACGCGACACGCGTCATCGATCGCATTTTTCTCGCTTACACCTATCCGCATGAGACATTCGGACAGAACTGTGTGACGCTCATATATTTTCTCGGCTATGGCACGTCCCGTGTCGGTCAGCTTAAGATTGCCGTCTTCCTCGACCACAATATATCCGTGAGATTTCAATATACCCATTGCCCGGCTTACACTTGGCTTGGAATAACCCATATGCCCTGCAACATCAATCGAACGCACAATGGGCTGTTCTTTGCCGAGGACCAGTATTGTCTCAAGATACATTTCGCCTGATTCCTGAATTTCTCCCATATCCGGTTACCTCCTCGGTTTATCATAAAAAGTATCTCTTATGTATATAAAAACTTTATAAAATGATAACATAATGATTTTTTTATTTCAAGGTATATAAGACGGGCTGCTTGTGATATAATATTATCTGGCAGAATGCAGATTATAAACATGCTAATTCCGATGTGACGCTGATGGATATATGGGGGAGATGAAAGGAGAGGTGTATGTCTGTTGATTTGGGAAAGATGCCGAAGCTCGGCTTCGGTCTTATGAGGCTGCCGGAGGTAAATGGATCGGTTGATATTGCTCATGTGAGCCGTATGGTCGATAAATACATGAAGGCAGGTATGAATTATTTTGACACGGCATACGTGTATCACGGAGGCAAGTCGGAGGTTGCGGCAAGGGAGGCATTGGTCCGGCGTTATCCCCGTGACAGTTTCATGCTTGCTACCAAGCTTCCGGCATGGGAGTTAAGGAAGAAGGAGGATGTTGAGAGGGTTTTCAACGAACAGCTTGAAAGAGCGGATGTGGATTACTTTGATTTCTATCTGCTTCATTCGATAGAGGATGGTTCAAATCATGACACATATGAGAAATATGACTGTTGGAACTGGTGCCTTAAGCGCAGGGAAGAGGGTAAGATAAAGCATTTCGGTTTCTCCTATCACGGAAGTCCCGAGCTGCTTACGGAAGTCCTTGACAGGCATCCCGAGGTTGAATTCGTTCAGATACAGCTCAACTATCTTGACAGGACGAATCCTGTAGTACGTTCGGAAAGGCTCTATGAGATACTTAAGGAGCGCAATATTCCGATCATCGTCATGGAACCGGTAAGGGGCGGAATGCTTGCCGATCTTGGTGAAGAGATTAATTCACAGTTCAAGGCTGTAAGGCCGGATGCTTCTGTAGCTTCATGGGCACTCAGATTTGTCGGTTCGCTCCCGGGCGTAATGACAATACTGTCGGGTATGTCCAATGAAGAACAGATGGATGATAATATCAGGACATTTGCCGATTTCGAACCTTTATCGAATGAGGAATTCAAGCTTGTCAACAAGGTTACGGAGGAAGTACTTGCTACTCCTCAGATAGGCTGTACGGCATGCAAGTACTGCTGTGACGGATGCCCTATGAAGATAAGCATTCCGGATGTGTTCCGGACAATAAACACTCTTCGCCGTTATCCGGATGACTGGAGATCGAAGAACTTCTACAACGGTCTTATACAGAGAAGCGGAAAGGCTTCGGACTGCATCGGCTGCGGCCAGTGTGAGAGAGTATGTCCGCAGCATCTTCCGATAATTGAGCTTATGAAGGATGCGGCGGGAATACTGGATTAAGTTAAGGATAGGATGTGTAACATGGATGGTAAGAAAACGATCGGACTCGTGATCGAGGATGTTTTTTTTGATTTTCCGAAAGAGATAATTCACAGTGTTTCATATGCGATCTATAACAGGGATGATATAGATCTTGTTGTGATCACCGGCAGACAGGATATAGATACCGAGCTGAATGATGATAAGCAGCATCTTTATAAGGTTGTGTACAATTCGATCTTCCTTATGGAGGAGAAGTGCAGGTTTGACGGGCTTATTGTGGCACTACCCAATATGAAGGATAAGAAGTTCGACAGGTATCCCGGTGTCCCCAAGGTATTTATTGCCTGCGACGACCCTGATGAACTGACCATCAATTATGATGACAAGCTTGGTATCACGGAGGCGATGGATTTCCTTACGGAGGAAAAGGGTTTTACGAAGCTGTGTATGCTGGGTGGAAGAGAGGACAACGCGGATGCCCAGAAGAGAAAGAGGCTTTTTGTTAAGTATTTAAGGTCAAAGTATCTTGAATTCGAGAACGTTCAGTATGAGCCGACAGACATGACTTCCAAGTCGGCAGATGCAGCTGCAAAACTCCTTGACAACAATCCGGATGTACAGGCTGTCTTCTGTGTTAACGATCTTGTAGCTGTCGGTCTGTATGATGTCATGAAGAAAAGAAACCTTACTCCGGGTAAGGATATTACGGTATTTGGTTTCGACAATACCAGGCTGGCACTTGAGATGGTTCCTCCGCTTGCTTCCATAGGATCGGATGCTGCCACTCTGGGACAGAATGCGCTCAATCTTCTGCTTAAGAAGATGAACGGAGAAAAAGTAAGTTCTGTTACAATACCAACGTGCCTGTTTGGCCGTGGATCCATGGATTACAATACTTTCAATTACAGCGTTAAGGAATTATTGTCGGGTGATGAGGAATTCATCACGAAACTGTTTGATGATACCTTCTACAGATACAGATATGAGATCATGGACAACAAAGCCATAGATCTGAAAAAGCTGTACTGCGGGATAATATCAAGAATACTCGGTTCGATCAAGAAAAAGAAGGTTATTGATAAGGAATATGATGAGGTGTGCCGCCTTATTGATATTTTCTTTGAAAATAATGCAATGGATTATACGGATGTTACCAAATATGTCAAAAGTATCGACACTCTTCAGGAAAGCATGAATGCTGCTGTCAAAAAAGGTGATGTTAAGGACAGGAACAGTAAACTGTTTTCAAAGATGAAGGACAGGGCAATGCTGGCATTGGCGGTAAGCCGTATCGACCAGAGAAGGAAACGTGACTTCGAACGTAATAAGGTTCAGGAATATCTTGCTGAAACAATGGACTATAACGATGAGGAAAATATTACCCTGGAACGTGTGATAAACAATTTCGACAAGCTTGGTTTCTCGAATGCGGCTCTGTATCTTTATGAGAAACCTGTGAAATATTTCGAAGATACGGTTAAGGAATTTCCGGATACCCTGCTTCTTAAGTGCGCCGTAAAAGACGGTAAACAGTTTGTGTTCGGGAAAGACAAGCAGCTCACAAGAGCCGAGGAAATATTTAAGAAGGTCTGGCAGATATCCAAGGGTGAAGGGCTCGTTAT
>JAEEHY010000072.1 GCA_016281085.1 Lachnospiraceae bacterium | reverse complement strand
ATGAGAAGAATGCTCCACTGCAACCGTCAGATGTCGCTGCAGGATCGTCGAAAAAAGTTTGGTGGAAATGCAGTAAGAATCATAGCTGGGAGGCGGTGATCTCAAGCCGGGCTTTGAATGGAAGACGATGTCCATATTGCTATAATAAAAGAGTTCTTGTCGGTTACAATGACTTGCAGCATGTGAATCCGAAGCTTGCGGCCGAGTGGGATTACGAGAAAAATGGTGATCTGAAGCCTACAGCCGTCACACAGTATAGCCATGCATATGTATGGTGGAAAGCCGGATGCGGACACAGCTGGAAGGCTAAGATATCCAATCGAAGTAATAGAGGTGGATGTCCGTATTGTGACGGGAAAAAGGTTCTTTACGGTTTTAATGATCTTGAAACCCAGTGCCCTAAGCTTGTTTTGGAATGGGATGATATCAGAAACTCCATGCCATCATCGGAGGTGTATTGCAATACTACAAAAAAGATGTGGTGGAAATGCGATAAGGGACATAGCTGGCTGGCATCCGTATATTCCAGAAGAATGGGCGAGGACTGTCCCGTATGTTGTAATAAAAAGATTGTCGCAGGAATCAACGATCTTGCTTCGCTTCATCCGGAACTGCTGGGTGAATGGGACTCAGAGAAAAATACCGGTTTGTCACCGAAGAAGATTGGTTATAGGACGGATCGACAGGTATGGTGGCGTTGTCAAAAACAGCATTCCTTTAAAGCATCTGTATATAATCGGCATAATGGTAGTGGATGTCCGAAATGTGCCCAGCAGAAGGATAAGCACCGTGTTTTTGCAGGGGTAAATGACCTAAAGACATACAGCCCGGATATTGCTGCGGAATGGGATCCTAAACGCAATGGCGGACTGAAGCCGGAGGATGTTATGCCTTTTTCAAACAGAAAGGTATGGTGGGAGTGTAAAAAAGGACATCACTGGCAATGTTCGGTTCAGATAAGGCAGCGTGGTACCGACTGTCCATATTGTGTAGGGAAGGTACACAGAGGATCTAAATTGATATAGAAGGTCAGAAAGTCGCTTGGTTTCCTAAGCGACTTTTTGAATATAAAAAGAAACCGGTAAACAGCCAGGAAGGAGGAATTATGAGGATACGGGATCCCACTTGATTGGAATCTTACAACTGAATATTGAGATTATACGGAGAGTTAACGAGTAAAGGGGCATCCGGTGCATGAAGTTTGGCGACGACAGCACCAGATGCATTTGGAATACTCGGTGGTATTCGCATGCACATTATATCATGTGGAACCGTAGAAACTCTCCTTTTTGTTACTAAAAATCAAATTTATTTAATAGGAAGGAGGATGAATCCCACTCTGAACATGCAACAAAAGAGCGACAAAATTAGCGACAAAACTAATCTTGGGTTCTCTCAAAATTGCAAAAAAACGACAAAATTCGGCGTTTGGAGGCTTTGGGATTCGGAGGTAATTATGGGATTTTTTCAGAGTTCAGTAAACGTGTTACAGACACTTGTAATTGCACTTGGAGCAGGTCTCGGACTGTGGGGCGGTATCAACCTTATGGAGGGGTACGGAAACGATAACCCCGGAAGTAAGAGCCAGGGAATGAAGCAGCTGATGGCCGGAGGTGGTATCGCACTTATCGGAACCACACTTGTTCCGGTGTTGTCAGGGTTGTTCTGATCGGGCAGCTTGACCGAAGAACAGCATAAGTAACATAAGGCATGAGCCGGGCAGTATATACTGTCCGGCATGCATGTCTTGGATATGGAGGTAAAAAGTGGACAGCATACTTCAGCAGATAACAGACTGGCTGAGGGAAATGCTCATATCAGGAATAATGGATAACGTGAACGGAACATTTGACAACGTTAATTCAAAGGTAGCAGATATTACGTCAGAAGTAAGTGCAACGCCGGCAAGTTTTGAACCGGGGATATTTTCCATGATACAGAATCTTTCTGAGAATGTAATAATGCCGATAGCCGGCATACTGCTGACATTTATTGCCTGTTATGAGCTGATACAGCTTGTCATAGGCCACAACAATCTGGCCAACTTTGAAACATTTATATTTTGGAAATGGATATTTAAGACATTTATAGCAGTAACCCTTATAACCCATACCATGGACATAACAATGGCAGTGTTTGATGTAGCAGGTCATGTGGTACAGCAGTCAGGAGGACTCATCGCAGGGAGTACGGCAATAGATGCAAGTGCTCTTGCATCCATGGAAGCGACTCTTATGGCAATGGAAACAGGACCACTGTTTAGTGTTCTTCTTCAGACAGTGATAGTGAAGTTTCTGATATATGTCCTTTCGACAATAATCTTTGTCATAGTATATGCGAGGATGATCGAAATTTATATGATGGTAAGCCTGGCGCCCATACCATTCGCAACATTCGGAAACAGGGAACAGAGCATGATGGGACAGAATTATCTGAGATCACTGTTTGCAGTGGGATTGCAGGGATTTCTGATAATGGTATGCATAGGTATATATGCAGTACTGATACAGAGGGTAACATTCAGCTCGGATATAGTAGGTTCACTATGGGGAGTCATGGGTTATACAGTCCTGCTGGCATTTACACTGTTTAAGACGGGATCTGTAGCCAAGAGTATACTTCATGCACACTGATGTGAGATCAGGAAAGGAAGAAAATAGTTAATAGAAAATAAAAAGAAAGGAACTGGTTACGGTAATGGCAGCATCATATATTTCGGTACCGAGAGATCTTACGAGGGTTAAGAGTAAGGTGATGTTCAACCTGACCAAGCGGCAGCTGATATGCTTTTCACTGGCGGCACTCATAGGATTACCGTCATTTTTTCTTATAAAGCATTTCACGAGCGTAAATACAGGAGTCATGGGCATGATGATAATCATGATGCCCTTCTTCTTTATGGCCATGTATGAAAAGCACGGGCAGCCGCTTGAAGTATTTGCAGGACATTTCATCACGGCGACTTTCATAAGACCAAAACAGCGGCCGTATAAGACAGATAATCATTATAACGCTATCGAAAGATACGCACGGGCAAGACAGGATATACAGGACATAATCATGTATAACCTTGCAATGAAGCCCGAGCCAAAGAAAACGAAGGGAGGAGAAGAGAATCTTGATGACTTTTTTTAAGAAACCCAAAAAGAAGTATGAAATACCTGCTCATCTGAGTATGGCAGAGAAGAAAGAAATACGCCGTATCATAGATAATGTGAGCAGGGACGACGGCATACCGAGGACAGCTCAGCAGAGCATACCGTTTGACAGGATGTTTAAGGACGGGATATGTCGTATCGGTAGTGATTATTATACAAAGACCATCCGGTTTTCTGATATCAATTACCAGCTTGCACTTCAGGAAGATAAGACGGAGATATTCGAGGAGTGGTGTTCATTCCTTAACTTCTTTGACAGTTCGGTGCATTTTGAACTTTCATTCATGAACATGGCTACGGATGCAGAGAGCTTCGAAAAGAGTATAGCCATACCGCATAAGGGTGACGGTTTTGACCAGGTAAGGGATGAGTACAGTACCATGCTCCTTCGTCAGATGGAAGCAGGTAATAACGGCCTGACAAAGACCAAGTTCATAACATTTGGTATATATGCGGATTCAATGAGATCTGCCAAGCCAAGGCTCATACATATCGAAACAGATATCCTCAATAACTTTAAGAGACTTGGTGTATATGCATGGCCTCTTGATGGAAAAGACAGGCTTGAACTCATGCACAAACAGTTCCATATGGGTGATGATGAGAAGTTCCGCTTTGACTGGAAGTACCTTGCAGGGAGTGGACTGTCAGTAAAGGATTTCATCGCACCTGCATCATTTTCGTTTCCGAACGGCAGGATGTTCACAATGGGTAGTACGTATGGCTGCATGAGCTTCCTCTCGATCGATGCTTCAGATATTAGTGACAGGATGCTCGCAGATGTCCTGAACATGGAATCAAGCATGATAGTGACAATGCATATCCATTCAGTCGATCAGAATGAAGCGATCAAGACAGTGAAGCATACGATCACAGAACTTGACCGAAGTAAGATTGAAGAACAGAAGAAGGCTGTACGCTCCGGATATGATATGGACATAATTCCGTCCGATCTTGCTACATTCGGAAAGGATGCCAAGGATCTTCTGAAAGAGCTGCAGAGTCAGAACGAAAGGATGTTTTTGCTGACCTTCCTTGTTATGAATACAGGGCGGACGAAACAGGAGCTTGAAAACAATGTCTTCCAGGCCAAATCAATAGCACAGAAGCATAACTGCAATCTTGTAACTCTTGATTTTCAGCAGGAGCAGGGACTGATGAGTTCGCTGCCGCTTGCAAATAACCTTATAGAGATAGAGAGGGGAATGACAACGAGTTCTACCGCAATATTTGTCCCATTTACGACACAGGAGCTCTTTCAGGCAGGGAACGAAAGCTTATATTACGGTCTTAATGCCTTATCAAACAATCTTATAATGGTAGACCGTAAACAGCTTAAGAACCCGAACGGGCTTATCCTCGGAACACCGGGATCCGGCAAGTCGTTTGCAGCCAAGAGAGAGATAGCCAATGCTTTTCTGGTAACGGATGATGATGTCATCATATCAGATCCTGAGTCAGAGTACAGTCCGTTGGTAGAACGCTTCGGAGGTCAGGTCATAAAGATAAGCCCTACGAGTACACAGTATATAAATCCGATGGATATAAACATGGATTATTCGGATGATGACAATCCGATAGCACTTAAGGCTGATTTCATCCTTTCACTGTGTGAGCTTATCGTAGGTGGCAAGGAAGGACTCCAGCCGGTCGAGAAGACTGTGATAGACCGATGCATCCATCAGATTTATCAGAGGTATTTTGAGCACCCTGATCCTGAGAAGATGCCTCTGCTCGAAGATCTTTATTATGAACTTCTTAAACAGGATGAGCCTGAGGCAAGACATGTGGCAACAGCTCTTGAGATATATGTCAGCGGTTCGCTTAATGTGTTTAATCACAGGACCAATGTTGATATAACAAACAGACTCGTATGCTATGACATAAAGGATCTGGGGAAGCAGCTTAAGAAGATCGGAATGCTCGTTGTGCAGGATCAGGTGTGGGGGCGTGTAACGCAGAACAGGAGTGCAGGCAGGAGCACACGCTACTACATGGATGAAATGCATCGGGCGAGACGTTCCGTCACTGAATAGGCGTCGGGGTCAGCAGTGCCCGTAATAAAACTGCTGATACAACTGATATGATGCTGTTCAAATGAGTGGGTAACGCCACGAAGGGACACACGTAAACTGCCTACGGCGTCTTTGCTGTGCAAGGCGAAGGGGT
>JAEEHY010000071.1 GCA_016281085.1 Lachnospiraceae bacterium | reverse complement strand
CTTCGATGGATCAGGTAAAGATACAGGGAGCGGCAAAAGGTCAGGCAGAAGGAAAAGTAGGAGTCCTTAAAGCAGAGATCAAGCTTGACTCCGGACGTGGAGGTGATACCAGAAAGAAGGAAGAGGAGCTTGCAAAGACAGAAGAAAAGGTAAATGAGATCACACAGTCTCAGATGAATGCTCTTTCCGATATCAATAAGAAGGTTGATGAGGTGGCCAAAGCAGACCGTGATGCTGAAAAAATCGAGGAGAAAGAAAAGATTAAGAAGAAAGAGGCAGATAAGGCTAAGGAAGCAGACGAAAATAAGGCAGGACTTGAAAAGACCGGAAATGAAGAGGCCGAACAGAGAGAGAATGCTATTCCTGTAAATTACACTCCGATAGACGTGGTATCGGATGGGATAACAGTTAATGGCGCACCGGTTGCTGAGTCGGAAGGAAAGAATGTAGATTTGAAGCTTTAAACATGGAAGTGAATTGGGAAAAGGAGGTTATCGGGATGTCAACTATAAGACAATATGCTGCAGGGAACAGCTTTTACGAAAGCATGTATGGAACGAGCAATAATACCCAGTCAAATTCGTTTCTATCAGGATTAAATATGAACGCCGATACCGGAAGCACTTTCAGCCTGTCAGATTATGCCATGATAAAGAACGGTACTTACGGGAAGCTTACCAAAGCTTATTACGCCAAGGATAAGGCTGAGAACAGAGCGGCTTCAAGTTACAGTACAACTAAGCTTACATCAATGGCCCGGAATGCAGGATCTATGTCGAAATCTTCACAGGCACTTATGAACGAATCGTTATGGCAGAAAAAGACGATCAGGGAAAAGGATGCAAAAACAGGTGAAGAGACTACCAGGGAAGACTATGACTGGAAGGCGATCACCAAGGCGCTGAAGTCATTTGTGGATGATTACAATACTACGGTGGAAAGTGCCAGTGAGTCGGACACAAAAGATGTTCTGCGAAATGCCGTATGGATGACAAAGACAACATCGGCATATGAGAAGACACTTGCTAAAGCAGGTATCACGATCGGCGGGAATAACAAACTGGAGCTTGATGAAGATGAGCTTAAGAATGCAGATATCGCATCACTTAAGAATCTGTTTACAGGACATAATTCTTTTGCAGATAAGATAATGTCCAAGGGAAACTCAATAGCCAGAGCTGCAGCCGGTGCCGGTGGAACATATACAAGCAGCGGTAACTATGCAAGTGCACTATCGTCTCTTGTATCAACAAAGATTGATACGAAAGAGTGAACATTACATATCATACGGAGAGAAAAGATTTTTCTTCGGAAATGAAGTATTAAGGATAATAAATACAAACGCAAAGGAAGGTGAAAATCATGTCAATGGAATTAAGCAAAATAACCTCAGGTATGACTGCACAGAGGACAGGTTACGCGACAAAAGTAAACGGTAAGGATCAGGATGTGGCCGGCAAAAATGAAAAGACCGGGAATAGTAGTGAAGGTGTGATTTATGAAAAGGGAAGAGTAGAACAAAAAGCAACATACAGCATTAATAAGATGAGCAAGGAGGAGCGGGCAGCACTTGTTGATCAGCTTAAAGCCGATGCGGCACAGAGACAGAGCCAGTTTCTTGATATTGTACATAAGACCATATCGGGACAGGTAAAGGCTTTTGGTACTGCCGGCAATGACAGTATCTGGCATACACTTGCAAGTGGTAACTTTACGGTTGATGCTGCCACCAAGGCTCAGGCACAGAAAGATATCGGAGAAGACGGATACTGGGGCGTTAAGCAGACTTCCCAGAGGCTGTTTGACTTTGCAAGTGCTCTTGCCGGAGATGATGTAGATAAGATGAAGGAAATGCAGGCAGCGATGGAAAAGGGATTCAAACAGGCAACCAAATCATGGGGACGTGAGCTTCCGTCAATAAGCCGGGATACTCTGTCGGCAGCAAATAAGCTGTTTGATGATTACTATAATTCCAAGGGAATCCGGACTGATGAATAAGAATCCTCTATCCGAAGACGACACAAAATAAAACTGCCATAATAAAGTAATAAAGGAGCTGCCGGAATACGGTTAGCCCGAATGAGTTATTAAAACGACTGCCTTGTTGAAAGTAACAGCGGTCGTTTTTGTTTTGTCCGGTATGTTCGGGATATCTTTAACCCGCTGTTTATAGAAACCGGGATTTCTGATATAATTTGTTTCTGAGTATATAGAATATCGAATTTCATCAGAAATTCGATATTCGTACTGGACCAGGCTCTGCTGAAAGCAGAGGCGTGTCATGCGGAACGCATGATTTCTGAATGCATTTCCTTGTTTGCATTCAGAAAGTCATACAAAAGAGAACAGTATTGACAGAATAGTGGATGAGTTGCATGCCGTAACAAAAGCTTGGAGAAGTGATCATGCTAAAGAATTATCATTATCGGTCGGATATGCATCTTATCAGGAGTTTCCAGATGCAACGATGGAAATGTTGATCAGGACAGCGGATAAAAGAATGTATGATGCAAAGCGCGAATATTATCAGTCTCCCGATGTTGACAGGCGTATACAGATGTAGTTGGACAAAGTAACATAAAGTATATCCGGACAACAGGCAGGGAACAGTTAAGTCTCGATTTCCGATGGTAGTATGGATGGTGATTTTAATGAAAATAACAGGAGTAAAAAGGGCAGCTATGCGTAACAGAATCAAATTCATGGGAATACAATGGATTGCATTATTTATATACCTTTTGACGATATCCGTGCTGGAAATACTATCATATCATTATGAAATGGCAAGTATCCTTGCTTCAAGGATCTGGCTTTTAATGGGAGCATTTCTGCTGACAGTGTTTGTTTATGAGTCGGTAAAGGAAGTCAATTTCAGTGTTAAGCACAATGAGATCACAGGCCTTGTCTGCTTCTTCGCAATGTGCGTTCTGCTTCTTATCTATATGTGCAGTCCAAATCTTGCCACCTTAAGCTTCGAATCTCCGCAGCAGACAGGTGCTGCCGTCAAGGCTTTTAAAAACTCCGACTGGGATTATACCGGGAGAGCATTTTTAGGAGACCGCTACCCAAACAGACAATATTTGCTTACTGCCATTCCCACCATGATCTTTGGCCGGAGTGTAATTGCACTCAGAGCAGGCTTTGCTTACCTGTTTTTTATCGGGATGATTTCAGTCTGTCTTGAGTTCAGGGCATGGCTTCGAAAAAAAGAAGGTGCAGACGGAAAATATGCGCTCATTGCCATAAGCCTTCTTTTTCTTTCCCCAATTCTTATGGAATACTATAAGATATTTGAGCAGACCCTTATACCGGTCTGTCTTACGATGATGTGTATCGCTTCTTTTCTGCGGTTTCTTCGTACAAATGATGTGATTTCCCTGCTTGCCGTTTCGTGGGCCGGATGTATGCTGCCTTATTCCTATACCCCTTCATTTTCACCGGCAGGTCTTCTGTTAGTCATGCTTTTTCTGTGCCTTGTCGGGTATTGGTCAAAATACTGCGGTCTTCCGGCTTTATCAGCAAAGTCTAAAGCAGCAGTGGTACTTCTCCTGTTCAACATTACGGTATTTTTATTTTACGGGCTTAAGCTTATAAAAGGCACCATGGAGGCGCATGATACGGATGCAATAACGTTAAAAGGCCTTATTGATGTTCTGGTGGGATTTATTACAGACTCAGACTATGCCTTTTGGGGGATATTATCCTTAGTTGCATTTGCATATATGATATATTCCTTAACCGGCAGGGGAAAATTTCACAACTTCCTGATTGCCGTGTGGGTGTTTGGTACGGCATTTATCTCTCAATACCTGCAGGGTTATATAGAATACTCAAACCCGGGACCCATCCTGCAACGCAACATGGTTGTTATACCTGTTGTAATCACTGCGGTATTTTTCCTTGCTTATAAGCATCCCACCCTGTTTCTTCACAGGATAAGCAATCCGGTTGTCAGTATTTATTTTGCCGCCGTACTTGGAGTCGGTCTATTTAATCTGAGTCGCGAGTATAAGGCCATGCCTCTTATAAATTATTCAAAGCCCATGCATTATCTTATAGAAGATGCAATAGAAACTATTCCGGATATGAATATTTCGGCCGACGATCAATTTGTACTCTGTGTCGTTACGGACAACATAGTATTAAGAAATATTAAGGATTATGCAACCTATTTTTTTCCAAATGCAGTATGTGAATCCTATTCTTCTGAAGAATTTACACATTTGGAGAACAATGACGGTTCAATACCTTTTCTGATTTATTCCGATCAGGGCATTTCAGATAAGATTGATATGGAAGGCCGTGAGGTTGCCGTGCCGGATTTCACATGGTATAAGTATATTTTCTGCAAATCCGCAGACGAGTCATGGGGGCAGGTTCCATGAGTTCGGTTATTTATGGTTGAATTTGTAACAAATTTCATATTGACTTATCTTTACACGAGTGATATATTTTATTTCACTGAACGCACGTTGAACGAATCTTGTTTGTACATTGATTAAAGTAACTATTCAGCACTCTATTCAAAATTAAGGAGAGCATAAATGAATAAAAGAGAAGCGCAGGCAGCTGAATCAAAAGAAAGACTTTTAAGATCCGCGAGCAGGCTTTTCATGCAAAAAGGCTACAGGGATACATCAATACGTGAAATAAACCGGAGTATCGATATGGCGGATGGTCTGCTCTATCACTATTTCCCGGGTGGAAAAAAGGAGATTTTCCTAAAAGTATACGAGGACAGTCTGTCGAAAGTTCTTGATTCTTTTCGAGAAAAGAGAAATATAGATGATTATGCGGCGCTTCCCATTGTACAGATGCTGGAGACCATATATCAGGATTTCTCGACTGTAGTCTTTGATAACGTAGATGTTATACGGACAATACTTCGTGAGGAAGAAATCCTGGATGCCATTGTAAAGGAAGATGTTTTGTATTCCATATGCGGTAACACACAATGGCTGACAGAACTTTTAAATATAAAATACAAGAAAGGTGAGATAAGGGAAATGGACTTTGAATGTGCCGCATCGACAATACTTCAGCTCCTGTATAACAGGGTAATGGGTATTGCATTCGGATTCAGTGATAAAAATATGAGTGAACTGAGGCAAAGATATTTTGAACATCTGGCTATGCTGTGGAAGCCGGATACGGTCATTGAACGGTGATCATCAAGAGTGAACCGATCGCTGATCGTGATATTTCATAAGTATCCAAGGAGAAAGACAATGAGAAAGAAAAAATCAGATTTGTTTCTTGTTTTTATGATTTTAATGATGACTTTGACTGCCTGTCAGGAAAAAGAGGCTGCTGTTGAAGAAAGCATAGCCGACAAACCCATAATGGTCAAGCAACAGTTACCGGATGTCAAGTCCCTGGCCACCTTGTCTAATTACGTAGGTACCGTTGAGGCTGACAGCACGGTAAATATCATACCTAAGGTAACTGCGGAGGTACTCAGTGCCAATTATATAGTGGGCGATCACGTAAATGCGGGAGATCTGTTGTTCACACTTGATGACAGTACGGCTCAGATTGCACTTGATCAGGCAAATGCGGGTCTTAAGAGCGCAAAGGCGGGACTTAATGCGGCACAGGCCAACTATGAAGCCGGAAAGGCGTCTTTAGTAGCACAGGAGGCATCCAAGACAGCTACACAGGTTTCAGCATACGAGACTCTCGGTAAACTGGATACAACCGGACAGCAGATGCAGCTTGCTGCCGACTCTGCATATGTGCAGGCAAGACAGGCCGGTATCAACTCTGATTCCGCTCATGAAACCTATGAATTTTACAAAGATCAGATAAAAGATACCGAAAATCAGAAGAATGAGCTGAAAGAAGCCGACAGCCAGGCCAGAGCAGCCATGAATGTTACTCAGGAGGCACTGTCACAGGCGACGACGGCTCTTAATGATCTTAACTGGATAAAAACGGAATATGAGAATTATAACACTCCCGGAATGACTCCCGAAGAATTCCTTCAGTCAATGGGATTTTCCTCAGCGGCAGAGCTTTATCAGGCAATCATAAATGCTCAGAATGCTGTAAATAAGGCTCAGGACGGATATGACAAAGCTTCGGAGGCTTATACAACGACACAGGCGGCCTTGGGAAGCATCGATTCTGCTCTGGACCAGCTGTATCTTCAAAAGGATACTGCCGGAAACACGGCAGAGAATGCATCACTTTCCTACAGTCTGGCAGTCGAATCCTCTGAGCTTGCAAAAAAACAGAAGCAGGATTTTGACAACTATACACGCTACACGATCACTTCAGGTGCCCTCGCTCAGGCGATCGGTGCCGAGCAGCAGCTGACCGCAAGCGGAGCTCAGGTCAGAGCCGGAGGAGCCCAGGTGGCTGCGGGAAGCGCCGGTGTCGATCAGGCAAGCGCTGCGGTTGCAAGTGCTAAAACTGCACTTTCATATTACAGTGTCAATGCTCCGGTTTCAGGAACCATCACGGCCATAAATATCTCGGAGCATAATATGTGTTCACCCACTCAGGTGGCTTATACCATTAAGAGTGATGCAGCAGTTAAGATTGTTTTTTATGTAGCTGAAAAATCAGCACAGGAAATGTTTCCTGATGATCCGATAACTCTGGAAAAAGACGGGATAACTTATGATGGACGCATAATCCTTGTTTCAGACGAACTTGATTCCGGTAAGGGACTGTACAGGATTGAGGCACAGCTTCTCGATCCGTCAGTCTCATTGCCATATGATTCAACAATAAGCTTAAGAGCAGCTTCAAGACAGGTAAAAGACGCTCTTACCGTACCGACTGAAAGCGTCTATTACGACAATGACCAGGCATATCTGTTTGTAAATGACAATGGGATTGCAAGAAGGAAGGATATATCTGTCGGACTCTCCGAGGGTGATTCGATTGAGATAAAAGAAGGACTTAATGCTGATGATCTTGTAATAACCAGCTGGACTTCAGGACTGAAGGAAGGCACCAAGGTTATGACGGACAGCAGTATAAGCAAGGAAAATATCATTGTGGTGGTAGACTGATGAAGCATTTAACAAAAACTGCACTAAACCGTCCGGT
>JAEEHY010000070.1 GCA_016281085.1 Lachnospiraceae bacterium | reverse complement strand
TGAACTTCAGAACCGCTAAAACAAAGTTTGGATAGCGGTTCGTCTGTTCCGCCTCGAGTGGACCTGGCGGGAATCCCACCGGCGGCATCCGCCGCCTTTCAGGCCGGGCTTCGGCTCGGAACCTCCACCGGAGCTTCCTCTCCTCGCTTCGCTCGGAGGCCTTGCCGTTCGATTCCCTTGATTTAAATGAACAACAGGGAACATACCGTAGTATGCTCCCTGTTGTTCATGGACCTCGTGGGAATACCCTCTTGACCTGCGATCCATCGACTCGGGTTCCATGTGTGAAAACTCAAGTGGACCTGGCGGGAATCGAACCCGCGTCCGAAAGCCCTTTCATCAAGACTTCTCCCATCACAGTCACTCTTTTTTTGATTCCCCCTTCGGCACGCCGGGTGACAGGCTTACCGCGTCGGTAGCTTCATGGTTGCTTCCCATGCCTCAAAGCTTTGGCGTGGGAGTTCCCCGCAGGTTTGATGCCCTTACCCGGCGCAGCGGGTGACCCCGGAAGGACAAGCTGCTCTTAGGCAGCTAATGCTAAATTAGGCTTAGCGTTTATATTTAGTTCCCCGGTTTAACGTGGAATGGGACCACGGATGGCTGTCTCGACTTCCAAACCCCCGTCGAAACCAGTACAAGCCCTTATGTACTGCTATTCTATTTTAAACCACGGTGTCTGTTCCGTCAACCGTCATGGATTGAACTTTCTGTTGCACTTTCTGTTGCATTTGTATCAAAGCGTTTGACCACCTGCATAAATCGCAAATACTACTGTGTCATTTCAGATGCCAGATACTCCTGTACCGCACCGATAAGGTTCGCATCATTCCCGTATTTACATGTAACAACCTCTGCTCGTGGAACATAATACGGAGATGACGCATACATCTTTTCCAGATGGTGTCTGATGCTGTCAATAAACAGCGGCTGAGCGCTGATCCCGCCACCTATTGCAAACCTCTCCATATCCAGTACGGTCTGAAGATTAAAGATCTGCACTGCTATTTCTTTTGCAAAATCATTAAGGACTTCAATCGCCTCTTTGTCACCGGAATTTACCGCTTCAAACACCCTGATACCGTCCACTTCCTCTTCCGGCAGCCCCTTCTTTCTGGCAAAATATCTGCACAGCATGGGAATTCCGTTGCGATTCCCCCATACCGTTTCATATGACGGGTCTGCAGCTCTGTCTGTCAATATATATGAGACTTCTCCTGCAGAACAGTGTATGCCCTTCCTTACTTTATGATCAATCACGATCCCTCCGCCGATCATGGTCCCGAAAAGAAGTACAACTCCATCACCGACATCCTTCAATGCTCCCAATTTAGCCTCGGCTGAAGCCGCACATTTTGCATCATTGTTAACGGCTATCTTAACGGGACATCTTTTGTACAGGGCATTTTTAAAATAGAAATCATTATTGTATTCCAGTGCCCCTCCCATGATCACATGACCATTGGCACTGTCTATGATCCCGGGCATGGAAACGGCAATACCGTTCACATCGGGATAAGCATCGTAAATCCTTCCGATGGACTCAATAAGTGCATCCCTGCCCGAGCGCGGGGTTTGAGTCTTCCCCTGTTCGATCATCTCACATTCGTGAGTCATAAGGGCATATTTAATAAATGTTCCTCCAATATCAACTGCAAGGATTCTCATCAGCAATTCTCCATAGTAATATTCTTACCCACCAGACCTTCGAAATCTGATACAAACTGTTCAATTGCCGCATCAATTGCCGCATTCTTTACCAGACCGTCAATTATATCCGGTGCCACTGTTACTGCTTTCACACCATATTTTACCAGTTCCAGCACCTGTTGTGAATTCTTAAAACTGGCAGCCAGCAAACCACTGTAATCATATCCGCTTCCTGCAATTGCATCATGAATATCTTTTGCGACCTGAACTCCGTCATACCCCATGTTGTCAATACGATTTACATACGGAGCCACATACTCGCAACCGCATTTGGCCGCGAGGAATCCCTGCATGGGCGTATATATTGCGGTTCCCAGCAGCCTTACCCCTTCTGCATGAAGAAGCTTCATTGCCTTAAATCCCTCCGGATTACACGGAATCTTTACAACTGTGTTCTTACCCAGCACTTCTGTGATATGCCTTGCCTCACGCACCATACCATCTGCATCACGGGATACAGCCTGGACAAAAAGCTCTCCTTCTTCCGTGATGATCTCTCTGATCTCTTTTAACACTTCATAGGGCTTTCTTTTTGAAGCAGCAAGAATGGATGGATTGGTCGAAACACCATCAACCGGGTAATACTCACAGATCCTTCTTATCGCTTCCACATCTGCGTTATCAATACAAAACTTCATCTTATACCTCCTTATATCCGCTCATATCGTCTGTTCCGTCCGTTCTATGATGTCATCCTGCGTAGTCCTCGAAAGCACATTGAAAAACGCGGAATATCCGGCGACACGAACGATCAGATCCTTATGCTTTTCAGGATGAACCTGCGCATCCAGAAGCGTTGCCTTATCAACCACATTATACTGTACATGATATCCGTGCAGCCTGTTGAAGAAGGTCTTCATCATCATCTCAAGCTTCTGCTTGTTCTCCTCTGTAGAAAGCATTGACGGCGTCACCTTCTGGTTTAGCAGAACACCGCCGGTGATGTTTTTGGTGTCCAGCTTCGAAACGGACTTAAAGACAGCTGTCGGACCGCTCTGATCCATCGCATGACTTGGTGAGCATCCTTCCGCAAGGGGTGTAAATGCCTTCCTTCCGTCAGGTGTCGCAGCAGTCCCCAGTCCCTGTCCCACATTTGCGGAAATACTCGATGTACCTGCATATCTGATACCTCCGATCGGTCCTCTTCCGTATCTTGTGCTGTGATACTTTCCTATGTTGTCAATATACGGCTGATATGCCCTTACTCCGAGCAGATCAACATAATCATCATCATTGCCGTATTTGGGAGCTTCATTTATGAGCATTTGTCTGATCTTCTGATTTTCGGGGCTGGTAAAGTCATCCTTAAGAGCATCCACAAGCTGCCCGGGCGTGATCCTTTTTTCATCATATACAAGCTTCTTTATCGCAGCAAGCGAATCCGACAGATTTGCGATACCCACCTGCAAGCCTGAAATGAAATCATAGACCGCTCCGCCCTCTTTTATTGTCTTCCCTCTTCCTATACAATCCTCTGTAAGTGCCGAGCAGAGAACATCCGGCACGTCCCGTTCCGATGCAAGATCAATGGCATTTTCCACAATAACACTGGCTCTTGTGATCTCCTCAAGCGACTTGTCCCACGCATCCATCAGTTCATCGAAGCTCTTAAAATCCGTGAAATGACCATATCCCTTTACAAAGCGCTTACCCGTAGTGACATCAACACCATCATTCATTACAGTAAGCAGCAGCCTCGGCATATTGATATAACTCATACCGGTACAGCGGTATCCCCACTTCCCGGGAACAGCCGTCTCAACACATCCGATCGCGGAATAGTTATAGGCATCCTCTTCGCTGACTCCCTTGTCAATAAAGGACGGAATAATTATCTCATCATTATTGAATGCCGGCATTCCCGTTCCCAGCTTCATAACCTCAATGGCTTCGTCAAAGAACTCCCTGTTAAGATCCGCATGGTAACGCACCGTCAGATTGGGCTGGGGAAGTCTGGTCTGAGCCACTGATCTGAGGACCAGAAAACTCAAAGTGTTTACCGCATCCTTTTTATCTGTAGTCTGGCCTCCGATCGTAACATTCTGGTACATCGGACTTCCTGCCGATGATAAAGTATGAGCCTGGCTTCTGACTTTGTTTACTGTCAGTGTTTTGATCCAGAGGTTATCCAAAAGCTCAACCGCCGAATCCTCTGTGATAAGCCCATGCTCCAGATCGTGCTTAAGATAGGGATACATATACTGGTCAAATCTTCCATACGATAATGAATGCCCGTTTGACTCAATCTGCAGGATAAGCTGGATAAACCACACTGCCTGGATCGCCTCCCTGAAGGTCTGTGCAGGTTCATACGGAACCTTTTCACAGATCCCTGCAATTTCCAGCAGTTCCTTTTTCCTGTCATCCGAGGCTGCAGCTGCCTTTTCCCTTGCAAGCTGTGCAAACCGATGTGCATATGTTCTGACGGCATCCAGAACAATCAGAACAGAGTCGTAAAATACATATTTATCTATACTTTCGGGAAGAGTCAGATCGAGCCCTGCCTTCAGAGCCTCTACCCTCTCCCTGTAGCCCTTCAGACCTTCCCTGAGAACCCTCTCATAATTGACAGCCAGATGCGCATCTCCGGCATTTAATTTCCCCTCCATACCGAAAAGGCCCGTCTCCATATAGACATCCATTTCTTTGGGGATCAGTGCTCCGCCTCTTGCCCGGAGGTTATTGTTCTCCCAGAACGGAGCGATCTCTCTTAACTTCTGTTTCGTCTCCTCCGTGATGTAAAACACATCACCATCTCTCTTCTCAAACAGGTCAAGCTCATTTATAACGAACTCCATTGTATATTCCGGAAAGATCGGTGCATCCTTATTGGACTCAGCCTGATTACCTACGATCAGAGTCTCGTCTTCAATATATATGGTCATCTTCTCCAGAATATTCCGAAGCATGAGTGCACGCTTCATAACGGGGGGCTTACTTTTGCTGTTCTGATAGCTTTCTGTTGCCAGAACCGCCCTTTCCGC
>JAEEHY010000069.1 GCA_016281085.1 Lachnospiraceae bacterium | reverse complement strand
GTCCTTATCTCATGACTCATGCTGGAGAAGAAACGGTTCTGTGAACGGTTAAGCTCTTCCACTCTTTCTGCTTCAGCATGGGCGCGTTTGCTCTCGTCGGCAAAGATCGTCTTCTGATACATCAGCATGACATAAATACAGATACCTACCAGAAGTACCGATATCAGCGAATCCATGAAGGCCATTTTCATTGAGTGCGGGTATATCCACTCGGTATGCCTGTATGCGGACCAGTATTCCAGGGCAGCAATACCGGTAAGTACCGTCATCATGGTAACCCGTAATCTGCCCGTAAGAGACATACCTATGAACATATATGTAAATATGATCCAGTATATTCCTCCACCTCTGATGCCTCCTCCGAAATAGAAGGTTATCGGTAAGATGATAAATACCAGGGTACACACGGATATAAATGAACCAAGCTGTATCTTTTTAAACCGGATACTTAGGGTAACTATCACGGGTATGGCTACAATGGAGGATACCAGAGTAATAATCTCGACCATACTTTCCCCGCCGATGATATCAAAGATAAGAGCTACCACCATTGCGGAGATCCCTATAATGGAAAGCATGAAATATGTACGCTCTTCGTAACTGCGAGTGAAGTCTGTAAGTCTTTCAAAAACTCTTTTTATCAACTTCATCCTAGTCCCTCCGTTGATAAGATATTCTGTCTGCCGGAAGTACATGCAGCATAACTCTCTCAAAATCCGATGTATTGATCGGCTTGGCAATAAAACCGTCGAAGCCTTCCCTTATAAACATCTCTCTTGCACCCGATACGGCATTTGCCGTAAGTGCGACGACGGGGATCGTCCGTCCGTATTCCGATGCGGCCGCCTTTAGCAGCTTCATGGCCTCCACTCCGTCCATCTCGGGCATCATATGATCCATGAAGATCAGATCATAATCATTTTCACGGAATTTCTTCAGGGATTCCTTTCCGCTCCCCGCAGTTTCAACAACCATTTCATAATCCCTGAACAGAGAGGTGGCAACAACAAGGTTCATGGGTTCATCGTCTACCACGAGAGCCTTTACACCCTTAAACACAGGTTTCTGAGTGCTTTCGGTGCAGTTGAGTCCCCTGGCGTCACGTCCTTCGTTCAATATCTTGATTATCGGATATGCATACAGGGGTTTGGGCATCAGTATTACCCTGCTGTTCTCGGGAAGCTTCAGATCGGGATCCGCCGATACCGCAACTACAATATCCTCCTTTGCAAGTTCCTCAAAATAACCTCGGTTTTCCTCATATTCCTCCTGTCCCATAAAAACATGGCTTGCATTAAGCTTTTCTTTAAGACGCTCAACTTCATATACTGTTTCCGCAGGATAAAGAGGAACATGTATGCCTGACGCCAGATTGGACGCCATACTGCGATAGAAATCGCGGAGTCTTGACACCTTATATTTATCCGGTCTTACATGGAACAGAACAGCCCCGTCAAATGAATCCTCCAGCTTAAGGCAGGGACTTTTGTCTGCCACCTTCTGCGGAACAGTGACTCTTACTGTCGTACCGTTTCTTTTATCGCTCTCAATCTTAATGAAGCCACCCATACTGTGAACAAATCCATATACAATGAAAAGGCCCAGACCAATACCGCCCGAACTTCGGTTTCTCTTCTTATTGGCCTGATACATTCCTTCAGTTACGGATCTAATCGCATCCCTGTCCATACCGATCCCGGTATCGGTCATCTCGATCGTAAGATTCACTCCGTAATCGGTATTTTCGGTAAACATCTTCAGATAGACACCGCCTTTTCGCGTGAACTTGATGGCATTTTCCAAAAGATGTCTGAATATCTTATGCAGCTTTTTGATATCCCCGGTAAGCATCGAAGGCGTAAGAGGATGTAAGTCAACAACAAGCTCCAGATCCCCGGAATTATCGCTCATACGAAAGCTCGTGACCACATCATTTATAAGAGATGTGCTCATGTAATTATCCTCTTCAAGAAATACTTTGTTTCTTTTGCATTCGGTATAATCCTGGATATCCTCGATCTGGTACGAAAGCCTTACTCCGGCGTTTTTGATGGAATCCGCCTCATAACCCATCCCGCGTTTTATAAGAAGATCCGACATCCCGTTTACCACATTTACAGGTGTCCTCAGCTCATGGGATATATTGGACAGGAAATCCTCCATGCTCTCATCATTTGCCCGGATACGTTCATCTTTAGTCCTGTTCTCTTCCTCATCATACAGTCTTTCATTTATCGCCCGTGTACATAAATAATAAATAAACAGCACAATTGAAATGTGAAGAAATATTCTTGATACCTTAAGCTTATCATATACAAAAGCATCCCCACCCGGAAGACCGATAAAGTGGATAAACAGTATGATGATGTATTCGATCATAAACGCATTGATCATGTAAATGCTGTTCAGCATTGAATATGAAACCATTACAAGTACAACAACCAGTGCCACATCAAACAGGCTTGTCTTATGTATCCCATGGTAAAACACCATCAGAACAGCGAATCCGAAATAGAAGATCTTACGCAGTCTGTCATCTGCGCCTTCATACAGGCTTATTGCCCATAAACCGACCACTCCGAAAGCAATAACAGGTGTAACCCAGAATTCCCACCCCATAAGGATGTTCTCTATGATCATGCCCACAGATGCCAGTGTTGCTAAAAAAACTATTAGTTTCTCATTGTTCATCTGACCCATAGCGATCCTTTCTTAACACAGAGGTTGCGTAATCTATTCTGATCCTGTCATCAAATCCCAGAGCCTTCCACGCCTTCATGATCCTTTCTATAACACCTTTTTCATCTTCGGGTGAAAGCATCGGCAGTACAACAAAATACATATTTTGCTGCCACTGGATAATAATATCCGATTTCCTGAGCGTATTTACGAGAACACTTCCAAACTCTGACACCATTTCCGAAAACATAATTCCCGTCTCGTCGGATGATAAAGAAAACATGATCCTGTCGGCCACACCTCCGTAACGCGCGAAAAACCGTTCAATAAAGCGGTAATTCCACGAAAAAGCTTCCTGCCCCAAAAGCAATGCTCCTTTTCCTCCCGCACGCTCACTCATGATCTGCGTTATACGGGTAAGCTC
>JAEEHY010000068.1 GCA_016281085.1 Lachnospiraceae bacterium | reverse complement strand
GTCCTGTCTACGATAAAACCGTAGCCCGCTCCGTCCATTGTCATCTGCTCGGTTATATTCTGTATTTCGGTAAGAGTCACATCAAGCGCTACAACACTCTCATTATCCAAAAGCAGCTGGCTGAACGATACCACCGCCTCCCCCGTCTGAGCATCAACATAAGGATCCGAAATGATCATCTCATTTCTTCCTTCCTTCGCCTCAATGTACCATTGACGCTTCGTAGGATCATAGCCCTCCGGCGGAACCCACTCCGCTCCGTCCAGATACTCACCGTTGATATATCCGTATATTCCGGTAAAATTCTCATCAAACCTGTTCTGCATCTGAGTGGTGGCACCAACCAGATACCTTGCTATATCTTCGCTTTTCTCGCCCTGTTCCAGCATAAAATTAACCGATTCCGCGGCAAACCACAGGATATTGGTTCCTTTCGACAGATATTCCTCCACTACAGCGGCCTGGCTCCTGGTGGTACTTACACCGTGAGCTCTTATATCTGTTGCCGAATTCGTGTAAAAAGCATTGAATATATAGCCAAGCATTATAGCCTGCAGAATTAGGATCGGCACTATAACTGCTGTAAATTGTTTGGCTGTCCTGTCCATAATAAGTCTCTCTCACAGATCATCATAATAACGGGTTAATAAAGCAGGTCGGAGAATATGTTGCACATTATGTAAACCGATATTTTCATGCACATATTCTACCATATGATACCATAACAAATGTACCCAAACAAGGATTATCCGAGAAATAGCACTAAAATCAGTGCTTGCACCAACTCTCTCATTACGTTATATTGAATTGGGTACTCTTTGGGTAAAGAAAACCCCTAAATGATCTTCAATAACAGACTGCAGGAGAAACGATAATGGCGCTTGACGGAATAACTATGGCAGCGATATGCCGTGAACTGAACGATAAGATATTAAACAGCAGGATATATAAGATAGCTCAGCCGGAAGAAGACGAAATCCTTCTGACTCTTAAGACACAGTCGGGGCAATACCGCCTGCTCATCTCAGCGGGTGCTTCACTTCCGTTCCTTTATCTTACCGAAGATAATAAACCAAGCCCTGCTGCAGCACCCAATTTCTGTATGCTTTTAAGGAAACACATCCAGAACGGACGCATTACTGCCATACGCCAGCCTTCCCTTGAGCGTATCCTCATGCTCGATATAGACCACCTGAACGAAATGGGTGATATGTGCCAAAAGACCCTCGTGATCGAGATAATGGGTAAGCACAGCAATATCATCTTCCTTGATGACAAGGGGATGATAATTAACAGCATCAAGCACATATCCTCTGCTGTCAGCTCCGTTCGTGAGGTCTTGCCGGGAAGGGACTACTTCATACCCAATACGCAGGATAAGGCCGACCCTCTGTCAACAGACAGGGAGGAATTTACCCGTTTACTTACCTCCAGACCAATGCCTGCTGCCAAGGCGGTTTATTCGACCTTCACAGGCTTCTCTCCCGTCATGGCCGAGGAGCTTCTGTACCGCAGCAGTCTTGATTCCTCTGTTCCCGCGTCAGAGTATTCGGAGGATGAACTGCTGCATCTTTACAATAACTTCAGCTGGCTGATCGAAAGCATCGGGGCGGGTGATTACTCCCCCAATATAATACTGAAGGGCGGCGATCCCGTTGAATTTGCCCCTGTAAGGCTTGCAAGATATGATGAGGGCAATTACACAGTCGAGGAACACGATTCCATATCTTATGTGCTGCAGAACTTCTACGCAAGGCGCAACACTGTAACGCGTATCAGGCAGAAATCATCGGATCTTCGCAGGATAGTCACCACCCTTCTTGAGCGCAACGTCAAGAAATACGACCTGCAGCTCAAGCAGCTTAAGGACACAGGCAAGAAGGACAAATACCGCGTTTACGGCGAACTGCTCAATACCTACGGCTACAATCTTGAGCCCGGCCTTAAATCCTTCGAAGCGGACAATTACTATACGGGTGAAAAGATAACGATACCTCTGGATCCCACCCTTACGGCTTCTGAGAATGCCAAAAAATACTTTGACAGATACGGCAAGCTCAAACGGACCGAAGAAGCTCTGACTACCATGACAGCGGAGACAAAAGGTGAGATCGATCATCTGGAATCCATTCAGGCTTCACTTGATATCGCTCTATATGAAAACGACCTGACAGAAATACGGGATGAGCTCATCCAGTCGGGCTATATACACAAAAAAACCGGAAACAAAAAGAAAGAGCTCAAAAGCAAGCCCTTTCATTATGTAAACCAGGACGGTTTTCACATATATGTTGGAAAAAACAATTTCCAGAACGATTATATTACCTTCAAATATTCATCAGGCAACGACTGGTGGTTCCATGCCAAGCAGATACCCGGCTCACATGTTCTTGTAAAGAGCGACGGCCGCGAGCTTACCGACAGAACCTTTGAAGAAGCCGGAGCTCTTGCTGCCTATTACTCCAAAGGACGTGAGCAGGACAAGGTTGAAATCGACTACGTCCGGAAGAAGGAGGTTAAGAAACCCGCAGGAGCCAAACCCGGGTTCGTTGTGTACTATACCAACTACTCTCTTGTTGCCACGCCTTCACTTGAAGGACTGACACTGATAGAGGAATAGTACAATAACAGTCAGCCTCCCTCTCTCATATGATAGTCGAAATCTTCGTCTATCATTTCAAGCATTATGTCGGCAAAGGCGGGATCGAACTGGGTCCCGCTCCCCTTTACTATTTCAGCTCTCACCCGTTCCTGTGACAGGGGTTCACGATAACTTCTGCTGCTCGTCATCGCATCATAAGCATCAGCAACCGCTATTATCCTTGCTTCCTCGGGAATATCATCGCCGGACAGCCCGTCGGGATACCCGCCGCCACCGTATTTTTCATGATGCCATCTCGCACCGTATGCAAGCTTCGGCTTCTCTCGGATATTCTTAAGTATCCGTGCGCCCATGACCGGATGGTTCTTGATCATCTCGAATTCCTCATCCGTAAGCTTGCCGGGTTTGTTGATAACTGCATCCGGCACACCTATCTTACCTATATCATGAAGCAGCCCCATCATATAGATATCATTAAGCTTGTCATCCTTGTATCCGTAACGCTTCGCGATCTCTCTTGTATAATCCGCAACCCGGCTCGAATGACCGTTGGTATATGTATCCTTGGCATCTATAGCCTCGGCAAGAGTCTGGACGATGTGGATGAGCATCTGTTCATTCTCATATATTTTATTATTCACTTCATCGGTCAGATGGTTCTGCAGCCTGATCATACGGACTGCACGCTTAACCCTTGCCGTCAGTATCTCCGGAACAAACGGCTTCTTGATAAAATCAATGGCTCCCATTGCGAAGCCGGTCGCCTCATTCTGTGTATCCTCATCTGCGGTAAGAAATATGATAGGTATCCTTGCCATATTTCCACCCGTTTCCCTTATTGTGTTAAGAGCTTCGAAACCGTCCATATCCGGCATCTTTATATCCAAAAGTACAAGATCCGGAGTATTGGTCATAAGAAAATCAATAAGGTCATGACCTGACTTAAGAGTAGTCGTACGCATGTTGCTTCTGCTGAGGACATGCTCCGCGATCTTTAAGTTGACCGCATCGTCATCAACTATAACAACCCACTCCTTATTGTTTCCGGTACCGACGATCACCTCATCATAATGGGCATTCATGCTCTGTGTTTCCCATCTGAGGCTGACTGAACCCGAGTAATCCGACCTGTACCATTTGTTCAGCATCCTGTCAAGAACAGTGTCGATATTTCCCGCATTTACCTCCTGCAGCACGAGCAGGATCTGGTTCTGTGATGCCTTGACCATGACATCCGAACTCCTTAATGATTCCTGCACTATCTCCCTGAAGCGGGTCATTATATCCGTCCTGGCATCATCAGTTAATGTCTCATCCTTGAAGCTTACAGTGAACAGAACCTTATATGCGGTGGCATGGTATCTTTCGAGATACCTTGCAATATATCTGTACACATTACCGAAGACCTCACGTCCCATCCACATGTCACTCTCCGGTACACCTCTTTCCTCAAGCATCTCGGAGACAGCATTGATATCGGGGTAGCTCTGTCTTGCCGTTTCTTCTGAACTGCTCAGCCTGTTTGTATTATCATCCATATACACTGCTCCCTTCCAAGACCTTCCCTTACTATGACGTCTTTATTCCTCCAGTGCCTGTGTGATAACACTGCAGACTTTTCTGTAATCCTCATAAAATGCATCGCAATCGCTTTTAACGAAATCAATATCTCCGTCTCTGGAAGCGAACTCATGCTTCCTTCCCCGTTCACTTAATACCTTCACTCCTATCGTTGCCATAAGGCTCTTGATCGCATGAGCTTCAACACAATAATTCTTGTAATTACCCTCTTCGAGGCTCTTCTTCATCCTTCCTATCCTGTCTTCGCATTCCCCGGGTATCTCTGACAGGATCTCCTTAAGAAAATCCTCCTCGCCCGCACTGTTTGTAAGAGCCGTCTCGTAATCAAATCCTTCTATAACCGATAATTTCTCCTCAAGCGACATACCCGAATATCCTCCTTTTACATCTTTAATTATAACATTATCTCCTTGCTCTTTTCCATTGTATTCGCGGATATTTTCCACGGTACCGTTTCCGTGATCCGCCGTATGATCATTTAAAGAGTCATCTGAAGCACTGTCATCAGCATCCAACACCTTCTCCTGCGGAAGATACTTCCTGATCGTCCGCTCAAGCAGTATCGGATCCAACGGCTTGGTAAGATACTCTGCAAAACCGGCTTCAATATACATCTGTCTGCTTCCGGCGACGGCATTTGCCGTGAGGACAACAGCCGGTGTGTCCCGGTTAAGTGACTCTTCATCCCCGTTTATCCTCTTTAACGTTTCTATTCCGTCGGGCTCCTTCATCATATGGTCAAGCAGGAGCAGATCATATTTTGTCTCCCTGCATTTCCTGATCGCTTCTTCTCCGCTTAAACACAGTACAGGCTCTATCCGGTTCTTCTTAAGAAACAGCCTTACAATGTTAAGATTGGTCGAGTTGTCATCAACTACCAGGACCATGGCATCCGGCGCAACATAATCCGTATCGTCAATATACGAAGCCGACGCTTTGTCAGTTTCTGCGTCCGGGTTGTCCGGGGACTGTTCAGACTGCGGATCCTTCCGGGTCACCTTCACCGGAACAACAACACTGAACACCGAACCTTCATGATATACACTTTCCACGGAAATGGTTCCGTCCATAGAATCCACCACATTCTTCACTATGGCAAGCCCCAGACCGGTTCCTTCAACATTTCTGTTTCTGTTCAGGTCCACCCTTGAAAATGCTTCAAACAGCTTCTTCTGATCCTCTTCCCGTATTCCTGTTCCCGTATCCTTAACATCAAGCTTAAGCTCGTAATCCTCTTCTCCCCTGTATCTGCCGGAAACATTAAGAGTCACGCTGCCCTTATCCGTATACTTTATCGCATTGTTTATAAGGTTTATAAGCACCTGTTTAAGCCTTACATCATCCGTATGTATACTGTCAGGCACTCCTTCGGCTATTACCATCCGGTATGCCAGCCCCTTGGCCTTTGCCCTCTCCATGACAATAGGCTCTATCTGTCCTATCATTTCCCTCAGCGAGCAGTCTACCTTTACTATCTCCATGCGCCCCGACTCAATCTTCGAGAAGTCAAGAACATCATTTACAAGAGACAGCAGCATCCTTCCGGAGCTCCTGATATTCTCGGCATATCCTTCTATGATCCCGTCATGGGTTTCTCTCAGGATCATCTCGTTCATACCGAGGATAGCGTTTATGGGCGTCCTTATTTCATGTGACATGCCCGCAAGGAATTTAGTCTTGGCATCGGACAGTTCCTCTGCACGCTGTTTCTCAATACTTATCATCCGAAGATCAGCCACCTGCTGTACTACCACAAACACAAGCAAAGTCATCAGTCCGCACAGCATCGGGATCTCATTACTCCTTGACTGGAAAAAGACCAGCATGATAATCTCTATCAAGGCAAAAGCAAAGAATCCTATGAAACCGTTGGCCGTATATCTGTACTCGCTCATGTGACCTGACCGGTAATCCACAATGAACAATACAAATACGGATAACATGATCAGCACAAGCACAAAATCAAGATATTTCAGCGATTGTGCGAAAGAAAAAACTCCCGCGAAATGAAGAATCGACCACACCAGAAGATTTATAAGAGATATCACATACAGTATATTATAGTATCTGTGATATCTTTCTTTCTGGATCAGATCGATATAAATAAGAAATGCAAACGGCATCATCAGACAGCAGATAAAACTCATGATACCGTCAATATGCCTGTTACCGAAGATAAAAGGGAACAGCTGCGAAACAAAGATGATCCATCCAGAAACGGTAAGTATCCCAAACGCCGCATACATCATGTTGATCTTCTGTCTGTACCACACACGCATGACCACGCCGGTTATGATGACGATCAGCGAAGCCACCGCAAGGATAAACGCCATCAGGAAAGTTACTCCGTGCTTCGACGCAAGGTAAGTATACAGACCTCCCCTGCTTGTTATCACTGTTTCGGGTGCGACTATAGGTATCCTGTCCGTTCTGTGTCTTTCAAGCCTCAGTTCTTTGCCTTCATCATCAGACGTTATCGGCGTGAGCAGATAGAAACTCTTGGCATGTCCTCCCGGAAGCCTGACGTCCCTTGTACTGTTGAAATCATTCCTGAGGACACCGCCTATATATACCTCGACATTCCCTCTCGTGCCAAAACACAGGATACTGTCATGAACTATATGATCCGGCAGCACGGATACTACGGTGAAATCCTCCGTAAACGCACGGTTATCGCTGTATGTCCGTCCAACCTCGAAGCTGTTACCCTGACTGTCGGTCACTGTCCAGTTATCAATGTAGGTATACTCCTTTTCGTAATTGTCTCCGTCCTTAACTTCATATCTTTTAAGAAAAAAGAACGCACCTATAGCCAGAACAAGCAAAACATAAAACGATATCTTCCTTATATCGGCCTTACTGTTTTTATTAATGTCTTCTGACATGTACCTGTTCTCCATACCAAAAAAGCTTAAAGGTCCGTTCTCTCACTGTTTATCTGCCTGTAAAACGTATTACAGCTGCGACATAAGATTTACCATCTCAATAGCCGCCAATGCACAGTCATAGCCTTTGTTGCCGCTCTTGCTTCCTGCACGTGCGACCGCCTGCTCTATATTCTCGGTAGTTATCACGCCAAACAGTACAGGGGTTTTGTTCTTCATTCCTGCCTGTGCAACACCTTTGGATACCTCGTTGCATACGTAATCATAATGGGTTGTATCGCCTCTTATAACAGCTCCCACACAGATAACCGCATCATATTTTCCCGAAGATGCCATCTTATCCGCAACCACAGGTATCTCGAATGCTCCGGGAACCCATGCCGCCGTGATATTGCTCTCATCCACTCCATGTCTCACAAGGCCGTCAACAGCTCCTGCTAGAAGCTTGTTTACTATGATCTCGTTAAACCTTGAGGCTACGATGCCCACCTTCATACCTTCCTTTGCAACAAGCTTGCCTTCCACTACATTGATCTGGTTCATCTTAATCTTCCTTTCTGTCATCAAAATGTATCTCGTTAAATATATGTCCCATCTTCTCCTGTTTCGTCTTCATATAAAAAGCATCGAACTTCTGCGGTTCTATCTCGATCGGAACCCTCTCCTTTATCCTCAGGCCAAATCCTTCAAGAGAGTAAACCTTATCCGGATTGTTGGTAAGGAGCCTGAGTGACTTAACTCCGAGATCCCTGAGTATCTGTGCTCCCACCCAATACTCCCGAAGGTCGGGCGCAAATCCAAGCTTAATATTGGCTTCCACTGTATCATAGCCCTGCTCCTGCAGTTCATATGCCTTCAGCTTGTTGATAAGTCCTATTCCGCGTCCTTCCTGTCTCATATAAAGGATGATACCGCGCCCCTCCTGCTCTACCTGTTTCATCGCCTGTTCAAGCTGCTTACCGCAGTCGCATCTTTTCGAACCGAACACATCACCCGTAAGGCACTCCGAATGAACACGACACAGAACATCTTCACCATTGCCGATATCGCCTTTGATAAGAGCCACATGGTGTTCACCCGTTATATCATTCACATAACCGGCTATCCTGAATTCACCGATCTCGGTCGGCATCTTGGCTTCCGCCTCTTTGATCACGTGATTGGAATGTATCTGGAGATAATTCTGTAATGCTTTGATCGTAATGAATTTAATGTTATGCTCCGCTGCCAGCTCCCACAGCTTGGGGGTGAGCATCATGGTACCGTCGTCATCCATTATCTCACAGCACACGCCCACTTCCTTAAGTCCTGCGAGCCTGCACAGATCAACAGTCGCCTCGGTATGACCGTTCCTTACAAGGACACCGCCGCGTCTTGCAACAAGAGGAAATACATGCCCCGGATGTCTGAAATCATTGGGCATGGCATTGTCATCACAGCACTTCTGAATGGTGAATGCCCTCTCAACAGCCGATATACCCGTAGTCGTATTGATATGATCAACGGAAACGGTAAATGCAGTACTGTGATTGTCTGTATTCTCAGAAACCATCTGGGGAAATCCCAGCCGCCTTGCCGCCTCGATACTCATCGGAGTGCATATAAGCCCCTTGCCGTAGGTGGCCATGAAATTGATATTCTCCTGCGTGGCGAACTCGCCTGCGCAGATGAAATCACCTTCATTCTCCCTGTCCGGATCATCCGTGACAAGTATGATCTTACCCGCCCTGATATCCTCTACTGCTTCTTCAATTGTGTTATATTTGTATTCCATGTACTTACATCCTGTGTATATATTTTGTTTATATGTCTTTTATTTCCTGTTACTGCCTTTTTCTACCCATACCCCACTCAGGTATTTCCTCAAACGTACCTTCATGACACACAAGGCCGGCACCATAAACGACGCCATTGTCGCAGGACGCTCAGTTTCCTTTGTATTGCCTCGAACGTACCTTCATGACACACAAGGTCGACACCATAAAGACGCCATTAGTTTCCTTTGTATTTCCTCAAACGTACCTTCATGACACACAAGACCGGCACCATAAACGACGCCATTGTCGCAGGACGCTCAGTTTCCTTTGTATTGCCTCGAAACTCAGGGACACACATCCCGGATGGATGTGTGAGGAAAACCGGAGGCATGGATGCCGACTGTTTTCCGGTTCCGTCAGCTGCCTTCAACCACACGGCAATACTTAGGAAACAGAAGTCCGGAGACCATAAGACGTTTATGGTGCCGGGCTTGTGAGCCTTCATGACATTACGATTTAAGGGCACATAATTCATAACTACCCCAGATATTCCGCAAGCTTCTCCATTGTAAGCCCACCGGAGCCACCATCTTTACCGGAAGCATCCGTCCCGGCAATACCCATAAGTTTGGCCACATATTTCCCGATAATATCCGTTTCAAGATTCACGGGATCACCCACATGCTTTGTCAGAAGAGTGGTTTCCCCTGACGTATGCGGGATAACAGAAACCTTAAAAAACGTATCCGCAACGGCTGCGACCGTAAGACTGATGCCGTCTATCGCAACACTGCCCTTTTCAACGATCAGTTTAAGTATATCATATTCAGCCTCAATTGTAACCCATACCGCATTCCCGTCATTACGGAACTCACGTATTGAACCCGTTCCGTCAATATGACCGGATACGATATGTCCTCCGAAACGTCCGTCGGCAGCCATGGCGCGTTCAAGATTGACCTTATCTCCTCTGCCTACTATCGAGAGTGATGTGCGTTTCATCGTTTCCGGCATGACATCGGCTGTAAATCCGCCGGAATTAAGACGTGTAACCGTCAGACACACACCGTTAACTGCGATGCTGTCGCCGATCTGTGTTCCCTGAATGACTTTATCAGCCGCAATATTTATAATACCGCTGCTTCCGCTTATCTTAATGTCTCTTATAGTACCCAGTTCTTCAATAATTCCCGTAAACATTACCCTGACCTGTCCGTAATATACAAAAATCCCAGTAACTGTACCCGTAATGGGATCCTTTATTCCTTTATGTAAGTAAGCTGAATATCATCTCCGTGTTTCTTCATCCCTTGGAGCTTAAACATCGCTGCCTCATCAACCGATGCAATCCCACTGCCTTCAACGGGTGACTTGGCATCGGAACCACCAAATATCTTAGGTGCAATAAATACCTCAACCCTGTCGGCAAGGCCTGCTCGTATAATGCTGTCATTCAGTGTACCGCCGCCTTCAACCAGAACACTGTCAATTCCCATGTTTCCGAGCCCTGTCACAAGCTCCCTGATATCTACATGACCATCCTCCGATGGCAAATGCATAAGCTCGACCTTCTTATCGCTCAGCACCCTTTCCTTAGTCTCATCCCGTAAACAATGCGCAACTATCGTCCTGTATTCATCTGCAGTCCTGACAATAGCCGAATCAGGAGATATCACAAGCTTGGAATCACCTATGACTCTCACCGGACTCTTAAGTCCTTCAATCCTGACATTAAGCATGGGATCATCCGCCTGTACCGTCCCGATCCCTGCCATTATCGCCATATATCTGTGACGAAGCCTCTGTACCTCGGACCTTGCATCCTCGCCTGTGATCCATTTTGATGCTCCTGTCCTTGTGGCAATCTTGCCATCCATTGTCATTGCGTATTTAAGTGTCACATAAGGCAGTTTAGTGGTTATATACTTAAAGAAAACAGGATTTATCGCGTCGCATTCATCTCTCAGGCAATCCTCTGCAACCTCTATACCGGCTTCCCTTAACAGCCGCACACCTTTCCCGGCGACCAGCGGATTGGGATCTTTAGACCCTATGACCACCCTCCCGATACCATGTTCAATGATCGCATCCGTACACGGAGGCTGCTTACCGTGATGACAGCATGGTTCAAGTGTAACGTAGATACACGCTCCCCGGGCATCTTCCTTAAGCGAAGCGATGGCATCTCTCTCCGCATGGAGGTCTCCGTATCGCTTATGATACCCTTCACCTATCACACGCCCATCCTTGACAATGACGGCACCCACCATGGGATTGGGGTTCACAAAGCCCTCTCCCTTAAGTGCCAGCCCGATTGCCTGCCGCATATAGTATTCATCGTCATGTTTACGATCCATATGTATTTGCTCACCCATTTTTACAAATATATTTCCATCAATGTTTTCGTATTATCACGTGTCCCAAAACATATCATCCGTATCAAAGTTCCGAAATATATGACATCACTCTCCTACCAAACAGTAACCCTGTCTTCGGGAGCCAGATACATGCCGTCGCCCTCGCTTATTCCGTAGGTTTCAAGAAATTCATCATATTGCTGAAGTGTAACGTTCGTTCTGAGATAATTCATCGGATGCGGGTTAGCTTTTGCCTTATAATACTCATTTTCATATAAAGTGCTCTGCCTCCAAAAGGCTGCATATCCCCTGAAGAACGCATCATAGTCAAAATCATCCTCTCCGGCAGCCATTGCCAGCATAACCTTTATACTTGCCATATCGGCGATCGCTTCACCCTGAACATTGCTTCCGTTGACATTCACATCCTTAAAAACAGTAATACTGTTATAATAGTCTATAAGCTTCTGCGTTCTTTCTTCAAAGGCCTCATGATCTTCCTTTGTCCACCAGTCGGTAAACTTTCCGTTCTCATCAAACTGAGAACCCGAAGGATCAAACGCGTGTGATATCTCATGTCCTATGACCGCTCCTATACCTCCGAGTATCTGTTCCCTGCTCATATTGTCGTTATAAACATCTGAGCCAAGTATACCCAATACTATATTTATGGAATTGTCAATCGGACTATAATATGCATTGGCATCAAGTATATTTATATTCCACAGCTCATTGTCAACTTCCTCATTAACCATGTTCTTCTGGATATCTCTTTTGAACAGCTCTATTGCCCTGACACATTCAACATAGTTAAGCTCCGACAGATCAAGGCCGCTGTAATCCGTCCATTTATCCGGGTATACCGCTCTTATTTTCATGTGCTCCAGCTTATTTACAGCGGCATCCACGGTAGCCTCGGACAACCAATCCTCTTCCTTAAGGATCGTTTTATATTCATCTATAATATCTTCACATATACCGGTTATATCCTTCTTCATATCAACAGCATCATACTTCTTCAGATATTCCCGTTCCAGTGGTTCATATATATATTTAAGAACAACATCATATGCTTCGATCTCATCACTTACACTTCCCGTTGTCCCATAGATGATACTGTTCCTTCTGATATAGGCCTCATGACATTCCCTGTCAAGCTTATTCGCCGCATTCAACAGCCAGTGTACACTCATATAAGACTTAATTATCTCAAGATTGTCTTCGATATACAATTCATCAAGCTTCTCAATAACCTCAGGCTCCATTACAGTGTATTTATCCGAAGAACCGAAACCATAGCCGTCAAGGATTTCATACAAAGGGAAATTGCCCTTCCTGTTCTTAATCTCCTCATTGGTATACACGTTGTTTACAAGCTTATATATTTCAGGACTGTTTCTGTCTGCCTCCGTAAGCTTCACAGAGGCGATCTGTTCCTCAAAAGAAAGTACGGAATTATACCGCTCAAGCGCCTCTGCATCATCAATCCCCAGCTTCCCGGTCAGGGTAAGATACAATCCCTTCTTGGCTTCATACATACGCTCACCCGCATTGGTAAGTTCATGATATTCCGCAGCATCCTCCAGGATCAATACGTCCGTATCAACAGAAACCGTATTACGGTCAGGTTCATCATATCCCGGTTCAACATTGGGCACAATAAAAGTATCCACACAGCTGCACCTGGCCGGATCACTTATAAATTCTGTAAGCTCATCTATACTTGACAGGGATTCAATATCATCAAGAACCGGCAAGGCGGGATCGATCCCGAGCACATCCCTTTTATCCCAATCAATTACGGTATTGTACAGGTCATGGACAAGCTGTGCATCATGACTGTTTAAGCTCTCATCCTTTATTATGTCCAGTGCCTTTTCTATGGTTTCCGACTCTATTTCAACAAGCGGGGTTTCCAAGGTATAACCTTCCTTAATCTCTGCATCCTTTAACCATTCATAATTGACCGCCATATGAAAATCATCCTTAAGATCAGGCTTGTCGTGATTCACGACATTCTCTTTAATATCGGAATCAATCCATGGATCTCCTCCCGTGATTTCCCATCCGGCATCACCTGCCACATCCCCGGAAACACTGTCTGCGGACACTTCGGTACCATTTCCGGATACACTGTCAGAAGATACCTCGGTACCATTCCCGGAAGCGCCGCTACCGGCATTCAGATTAACATTACATCCCGTGATCAGAATTGAAGCAACAAGGGCGGGATAGAGCATCCTTCCTGCCGCCAACCGTATGCTATTATGCTTAAACAAATCCGTTTTGGTTAACATAACTTTATGCAATCTAAGAGCATCCTCCCGTTATTCGTCCTATTTGTACAATATTCTCTCCGCTATGGCATCAAGCAGTTCCATTGCCGCACTTCTCTTACTCATAAGCTCGAGCTCTCTTTCATCGTCTTTGGTGATAAGCGTCAGTACATTGGTATCACCTCTGAAGCCTGCCCCTTCAACCCGAAGACTGTTGGCAGCTATCATATCAAGGTTCTTCTTCTCAAGCTTTGCTCTTGAATTGGCTATCATATTCTCGGTCTCCATGGAGAAACCGCACAGGAACTGACCTTCCTTTTTATGCTCACCGAGATATTTAAGTATATCCTTCGTCCTCTCAAGAGGTATGGACAGGTCCTCATCCTTTTTCTTCATCTTCTGGTCCGCAACGGTAGCAGGTCTGTAATCGGCTACGGCCGCAGCCTTGATTATTATGTCCATATTCTCTGCCCTGCCTGTCACGGCATTGAACATATCCTCCGCCGATACAATGGGAACATACTCAACAAATGCAGGGGGCTCCAGTGCGGTCTGACC
>JAEEHY010000067.1 GCA_016281085.1 Lachnospiraceae bacterium | reverse complement strand
TAAAAAGAGCATGGAAGAGGAGCTGGTCAGTGAGATCACACTGCATGCGCCCGATGCGCGTATACTTATTGTCGATGATACACGTGTGAATCTCGTAGTGGCAACCGGTCTGCTTAAGGATACACAGATAGTAACGGATACGGCAGACAGCGGCGCAGAAGCACTGGTTCTGGCGAAACAGAACCGCTATGATATGATCCTGCTGGATCAGAGAATGCCGGGAATGGACGGAATCGAAACTCTTAAGCGGTTAAGAGAGGATGCAGACGGTATCAATGTGAGCACTCCGGTCATCTGTCTGACAGCAGATGCCATATCGGGCGCGAAGGAACGATATATAAACGAAGGCTTTACTGACTATCTCAGCAAGCCGGTCGCCGGCCGGGAGCTAAGGCAGATGCTTATAAAATATCTTCCGTCGGATAAAGTAAGTGTAGGAAAAGGGAATAAAATAAGTGTAAGCAGAGGCGACAAAGTTATGGCCGACAGCGGAGATAGAAAAGACAGGGAAGATGACCCTGGCATGAATCATACAGAATCCGTTGTTATACGCAGTGAACAGGAAGCGGACGGTAACCGTGAAGGAACCGGTATTTATGAAGTATTACGCAGCGGCGGCATAGATACCGATACAGGATTGCAGTACAGCAATAATGACGAAGAACTCTATAATATCATACTGGGCGAATACGAAAAAGGTTATGTTGAGAAAACAGAGAAAATGCAAACATGCTATATGGAAGGAGATCTTAAGAACTACGCAACACTTGTTCATGCGTTAAAGAGTACATCGCGTATGATAGGCGCTGTTGAAGTATCAGATAAAGCTGCAGCTCTTGAAAGAGCAGCCGATGAGAATGACTATGAAACGGTCAGAGCGGGTCATGAAGATCTTGTTAGGGGCTATACCGAAGTTGTTAAAACAATAAGAGATGCCATGGGCAGGATGGAAGCTCCTGAAGATGACGGGGAAATACTTGAATTCCTCCCTCAGTAGTACAGCGAAACCAACAAACCGGAAGCCGGACCGGGAAAACATAGAATAGCGAATTTCATCAGAAATTCGCTATTCGTACTGGACCAGGCTCTGCTGAAAGCAGAGGCGTGTCATGCGGAACGCATGATTTCTGAATGCATTTCCTTGTTTGCATTCAGAAAGTCATGAAATGCAAAACAAAACGGAAATGTTTAGACAGAAGATAGCCCAAAAACAGAAACAAAAATACCCAAACAGAACGAACGGAAAGAAAAAAGAAACGGAAAGAAGCAGCGCAAATGTTGATGATAAATGAAATGAGGAAGTTCGGAGCCCCGGGATCGGGCAATATATTTGTACAGCCCGTTGACGCACATGATATGGAGCTTATGGACAGCGAGACGGAATATGTAAAGGAAATAAGCGGCCGTTCCGACTTTTGCATACTTGCTGTCCCTGTATCTGACTGGAACAGTGATCTCACTCCGTGGAAGGCAGCTCCAGTCTTTGGTAAACAGGGATTTGGAGACGGTGCATCGCAAACACTTAAAACCCTGCTTGATAAAATCAATCCTGAAAGCCGCTGCTTTATCTGCGGCTATTCTCTTGCCGGTCTGTTTGCCCTGTGGACTGCATACAGGACGGATGCTTTCGCCGGGAGTGTCGCAGTATCACCTTCCGTATGGTATCCCGACTGGATCTCTTACGCCGAAAGCAATACTGTTCAGGTTCCTGCGATATACTTAAGCCTCGGGGACAGGGAAGATAGAGCAAGAAACCCTGTTATGGCTTCGGTTGGAGATGCGATCCGCAGACAGCACGAGATATGCATATCCGCCGGTATAAATACAACTCTTGAATGGAACCCCGGAAATCATTTCGCCGACAGTGACAGACGGCTTGCCAAGGGTATTTCGTGGATGCTTCGTCAGATGTGTTAACCCATATCAACCGGCTCGAATTCAAATACTTCAGCATCGCCGATATCATCTTCATCTGCCGGTCCCACAGGGTCTGTATGCTCCTTTATCAGGGAAACGAGTGACTCATACCTTTTAAGTATTTCATCATGATTATACTCTATAACAGAAATATCGCCTTCTTTTGCCGCGGCTTCAGACCGGGCCGCAAGATCCGAAAGCTTAGTCGCCCCTATGCTCTTTGATGTACTCTTTATCGCATGTATGTATATTCCGTAATCCTTCCAGTCTCCTGTCTCGTAGCTTTCCTTGATGCATTTGGATTTGGCCTTTTCCTCCATCGCGTATGCACGCAGGATGGCCTTATATGTATTCAGGTCATGCCCGCAGAAATCAAGTCCCGCCACGGTATCGACACCGATACCCTTAAGAGCCTTTATAAAGTCATCATCCTCATGATAATCCTTTATATCGTGATCTTCGTCTGCAGCAAATCGTTCGAGCTTTTCATCCGGTATGTATTCAATAAGCATTCTCTCCAGCTCGGCTCCTTCAATGGGTTTCATAAGATAATCATCGAACCCGAGTGCAAGATATCTCTCCCTGGCACCTCTTATAACATCCGCCGTAAGGCATATGATAGCGGTATCCGAATCCCTGTATCCGTCAAGTTCCCTGATCCTTTTCATGGCTTCGGTGCCGTCCATTCCGGGCATGCGCTGATCCATAAGTATTACATCATATTTATTGTTCCGGGCAAGAGCGATGGAATCGGGACCGTTCAGCGCGGTGTCAATCTTCATTCCGGTCTTTTTCAGAAGATTTTCGACAACAAAGATATTAAGCCTGGTGTCGTCGACCACAAGTATCCTTGCGTCCTTTGCATGGAATGCTTCCCTGTAGGAAGCGATATCCTCACTGTCATCGATGGCAGCCCTGTAATCGCCGAGAGGGCTGTCGTCTTCAATCCCCTGCCACAGCAAAAATGAAAAGACACTGCCTTTACCGTACTTGCTTTCAACCTTAAGTTCGCTGTCCATAAGCTTTAAGAGGCTGTGAGTTATTGCCATCCCGAGGCCTGTTCCTTCTATGTTCCGGTTCCTCACGATATCAAACCGTTCAAACGATTCAAACAGCCTCGGCAGGTCTTCATCCTTGATTCCTATCCCGGTATCCTTAACCTCATAGTATATAAGCGTCTTATCATCCTTACGTTCCCTTTCGGCGATCCGCAGTGTTACGGAGCCCTTCTCCGTATATTTGACGGCGTTGGTCAGCAGATTCATTACTATCTGGTTTATGCGGATATTGTCACCGTTAAGTTCACAGGGAAGCTCACGGTCAATGTCCAACTCGAACTGAAGATCCTTTGCACGCGCCCTGTCCGTGATGGAATTGATGTAGTAGGCTATCTGGTCACACATCCTGTACTTCACCGGAACTATTTCCATCTTACCGTCCTCTATCTTGGAAAAATCAAGGATGCCGCTTATCAGCTGGAGAAGATTCTGCCCTGACTGCCTGATGTTTTTCGAATATGTCTGAATGTCAGGATTTTTTGCCTCCCTGAGTATTATTTCATTCATACCTATTATGGCGTTAATGGGAGTTCTTATTTCATGGGACATATCCGCAAGGAAGCGTGACTTGGCCTTGCTGGCTTCATCGGCAGCCTGTTTTTCAAGCTTCAGTACCTGTTCCTTGTATTCCTGCTCCTGTGTGCTCAGCCTGTCTAAAACCCTTGCAAGGAAGATGGCTATCAGGGTGCTTATCAGTATTGATAAGACGGTTGCGATAACGAAACCGCTGATCAGGGAGCTTACGCTCTTGTCAAGGACATCTCTGCTTGTCGCGATACAGACGTACCATCCGGTGTTGATCATCGCGGCATATGATATTCCCCTTGTGATCCCGTCGTAATCATCCACAAAGATCATGTCATGATCATTTGCCTTTATGGCATCAACAAGAGCTCCGTAAGGCGCCCCCGGTACATCCATGACACCTGTGGGAGAAGCCTCGTAATCATATACACTGTTCGGATGTATGATCATGTTCATATTCTGATCGATCAGGCATACGTAGCTGTCCATGCCCACATCTGCGTTTTTTATCATATCAACAAGAACGTCAACAAATATGTCCGCCGCAAGTACGCCCAGGAGTTCATCCTCCTTGTACACAGCCTTGGAAATGGTGATGACCGATTTATGTGTGTCGGAATCCAGATAAGGTGTTGCGAAGAACAGCTCGCCCGTCAGGGCAGAAGTGGTATACCATTCCCTCTCATGGACGAAATCGACAGTTCCGTCCGCCATGAAATCAGATGCGCACACCATGAAGTTGTCAGGGTAGGTAAAGTAGACATCATAGACGTATCCGTTCTTGTTAAGAAGCTCATTACTGTCCTTAAGATACTTATGAAATGTGTCGTAGTCCTTGTCCGAAATGTTATTTACGGCGATCTCCGCCGCCATGGTATCTATGATGGTTGCATTGGTGCTGACCCATGAGGAAAGCTCGAGAGCGTATTTCTGGGCGGCACCGCTGTAGTTATCCTCAATCTGTTCAATGAGGCTGCTCTTGGCCCGCTGATAGCTGATAAAAGACAGAAGAAGGGAGCTGCCAAACACAACAAGGATAATCATTATAGCCATCTTGGTTCTTAAGCTCTTCATACACACCTCATATCTTGCTTCTTCATTACCGCCTCATATATTCAATATTCAATGTATCATAATTCAGGGGTTTATTCAAACCGTGATTTTTGTTACAATTAAGTAACTGTAGAATAGCACACATATAAAGGAGTTTAAATGGCCAGTTGGATAATGATCGTTGATGATGACTCTACCAATCTGCAGATGGCAGGCCGGATACTGTCAAGGAGCAACATGCGCGTAACTGCATTGAAATCCGGCAGGGGTCTGTTGGATTACGTCAGGGAAAAGGGAGCCCCGGACCTGATCCTTCTTGATATCTATATGCCGGAAATGGACGGCTTCGAAACATACCGTGCCTATCGAGAGCTTGAAAAGGAGCTTAATATCGCAAGTGTTCCGGTAGTATTCCTTACTGCCGATGAGGATAAGTCGCATGAGAGCAGGGGCTTCGAACTGGGTGTGTCGGATTATATCAGGAAACCCTTCGATCCGGATGTTCTTGTAAGACGTGTGACCAATATCATCAGCACAAGCGGAAAGATGCATAAGTATGAGGAAGAGGCCACCATTGACCAGCTTACGGGGTTCTATAACAAGTACAACGCAACATTGCATATTACAGAGGCATGCCTGAACTCCTGCGGTACGCTTCTTATCATCGATCTTGATTCCTTCAAGCTGGTAAATGATATTTACGGACACGATATGGGTGACCGTGTACTCGCCGCATTTTCGGGGATCATAAAAGATAACATGAAGTTTCCCTGTATATTCGGCAGGATCGGCGGGGATGAATTTCTTGTGTTCGCCGAGAACATGAAGGAAGAAAAGGATGTAGCCAAATTCTCGGAGGCGATCAACAGAAGCCTTGTGGATGCCGCGAAGAAGATGATGGGAGAAGATATGGGTATTCCTCTCGGAGCATCAATAGGAGCCATCTTCGTGCCCGATCAGGGAACTGAATTCAATGATCTGTTCCGGCTGTGCGACAAGGCACTCTATGTTATCAAGAACAACGGGAAGCACGGCTACTGCCTGTATAATGACGAGACGGGCGAGGAAAACATACCCCAGGATATCACTCTTTCCATGCTTACTGCCATTCTGGAGGAAAGAAATATATCGCACAATGCGATGTGGATGGGTAAAGAGGCCTTCGGAAATGTCTACAAATATATGATCAGGTACATGGACAGATACCGCGGAACCGCATATAAGATGCTGTTCACCGCGAAATTCCGTTCAAAGCTGCTGTCCGAATCCCAAAAGGAGAAGATGATGGTGAGCCTCAGGGTGCTTCTGCAGGAATCACTCAGGAACAGTGATATTATGATGCAGATCGGCGACAACCATTTCTTTCTGCTCCTTCCCGAGATAAGCGACTACAATGTGAACCGTGTCATTGAACGTGTCAGGAATGCATGGAAGAACAATGAATACAGCTCGCTTGTCGATCTTGCGATCGAAACCGGCAGCACGGATTCCGAAATGCATGACAGTGTAAATTATAAGAGTGAAAGAGAGAACCGCATCGTTATTGCCGATGACGATCCCGCCGAGCTCGATCATATATGCAGATCGCTTTTATCAAGGGAATATGATGTTGTGGCAATGGACAGCGCGGACAGGCTTCTTGAGTACCTTCAAAACAACATTCCCAATCTTATTGTTATCAGGGCAGATATGAAAGGGGTAAGCGGTACCGAGTGTGCGATCGGTATCAGGAAACAGGGAGGCGCCCTTCTCAGAGTTCCCATTGTATTCATTACGAATGGTGATCCGGACACGGAGAAGAGATGTCTTGAACTCGGAGCAACGGACTTTATCGCCATGCCCATGTCGGCGGACATGATCTGTCTGCGTATCGGTAACATTCTGACTCTGTCACTTCTCAAGAATCACATGAATCAGGAGGTTGAGAAGAAGACTGAAGAGAACGAACAGCTCAGCATGCACATAATCAAGGCACTTGCCTATGCGATAGATGCCAAGGACCGTTATACGAATGGCCATTCAAGCCGCGTTGCCGAATACTCGAAGGAGATAGCCGCAAGATACGGTTACGGAGAGAAGGAGCAGAACGACATATATATGACCGGACTTTTGCATGACGTCGGCAAGATAGGCATACCCGATGCAATTATCAACAAGAAAGAACGGCTGACCGATGAAGAATATGACATCATCAAGAAGCATCCGGTCATAGGAACACAGATACTTGAAACCATCACAGAGCTTCCCAAGCTGTCGAGCGGCGCAAGATGGCATCATGAAAGGTATGACGGCAAGGGTTATCCCGACGGTCTTAAGGGCAGTGAAATTCCCGAGATCGCAAGGATAATCGCGGTTGCAGATGCATATGATGCGATGACCAGCAATCGAAGCTACAGAAACATTCTCCCGCAGGTAAAGGTAAGGGAAGAAATGCTCAGATGCTCCGGAACACAGTTTGATCCAACCTTCGCCGCGATAATGGTTGATATCATAGACGAAGATAAAGATTATCAGTTAAGTGAGAGATGAAAGTATGTCTGTTGCAAACGTTCGTGTAGTCATTATAAGGCATGGAAGAACAAAAGGAAATGACGAGGGAAGATATATAGGCTGCAGGAGCGACGAACCGCTGTCAGAAGAGGGAATTAATGAGATCATTGCCGCCCGTTCTGCCTTAAGTTCCCTTTTTAACGACGATACAGTGGTTTTTTCAAGCCCCATGAAACGGGCCGTCGATACTGCCTTTCTGTTATCTTCGGATATGGTCCCGATAACGGTCGGGGAACTTAAGGAAATCGATTTCGGAATCTTCGAAGGGCACAATCATGCGGAGCTTGACGGAAATGCAGCTTATCAGTTCTTCATAGACAGCAGGGGTGAGGAGGGTTTTCCGCAGGGTGAGAGCAGGGATGAGTTCATACAAAGAACCATGCAGGGGTTTCACAGGATATTGTACGGGGATCGTTCATACAGAGAAAATGCAGTCGCAAACGGCGATGAAACAAAGAACACCGACAACTTTGCCATTGTCTGTCACGGTGGGAATATCATGGCTGTAATGAGTGAGCTGACCGGAAAAGATTATTACGATTTCCATGTGCCCTGTTTAGACGGATACATACTTGAACTCAGGCTGGATACTGATAATGAGAGAATACTTGATCTTACATACAATCGCATTGGTGCTGGGATGCCT